>JAEEHG010000038.1 GCA_016280695.1 Solobacterium sp.
AATGACTTCATGACCTGGATGCAGGCTGCCGGCATTGAGGAAACAGAGATTGAATATGTCCGCGGCAAGGTGACGAAATCATTCGGCTTCACGCTTGGCTGTGTCCCCTACGTCTTCGGCGTCAAAGGTTCTTCGCAGACCGCCAAAGAGCGCGTACAGGACCAGTTCTTCCCCTACATGAAATCCATCCTGGCCGATCATGACTGTCCGGATGTTTATGCCCTGTTCTGCGGCACTGTTTCTGATGCCTTCGTGCAGCGGAGTGAAGATATCCGCGAGCAGTACCGGAACAAGGCCGCCCACGTGGAAAACATGACCCGGGAAGAGGCGCAGGCGTGCATGCTGGCAGTGACCGATCTCCTGCTGGATTTCTATCATCTGCTGGATCCGCAGGCTCTCTGATGCATATATCCCCGGAAAACAAGAAAGGCACACCTTTTGCAGGTGTGCCTTTTCACTGTTATTCGGCTGTTGTTTCTTCCGGGATTTCCACCGGGGCATCGCCTTCAGCCATGGCCCCGCCGGTTACTTCATCCGGCAGTTTGATGGCTGTTGCCTCTGCGAGGGCAGCTGCCTTCTCACGGCGGATTTCACGGATTTCATCCGCTCTCGCCACAATTCTCCTGGTTGTCTCACGGTCGTAGGCTGTCCGTCCTGTACCGGCCGGGATCAGCTTGCCGATGATGACATTTTCCTTCAGGCCGGACAGTGTATCCTTCTTGCTCTTGACAGCTGCTTCGGTCAGGACACGGGTTGTCTCCTGGAAGGATGCAGCGGACAGGAACGAGTCGGTTTCAACTGCCGACTTGGAAATACCAAGCAGAATCGGTGCGTACTTGGCCGGCGTCTTGTCCTCGTCGAACATCTGGCTGTTGATTTCCTCCATGCGGCGGAGCGACAGCGACTGTCCGACCGAGTATCCCGTTTCCCCGCCGTCGGTAATGACGACCTTCTTCAGCATCTGCTTGATCATGACTTCCAGATGCTTGTCGGAGATATCAATGGACTGGCTGGAGTACACCTTCTTGACTTCCTTCAGGATGTACTCTTCAACGGCTCTGACACCGGCAACGTCCAGCAGTTCCTTCGGCGCGATCTGGCCTTCGGTCAGCGGTTCACCGGCCTTGACCGTCACCCCGACTCTGACATCGGAACGGACGGCCTGGGTCAGGTCGCACTTATGCTCGATTGTATCCTTGGCGTTGGCCACGGTCACAATCTGGCCGGCGTGGTTGTCCTGTTCATGGATGTCAACGACTTCACCGTCAATCTTGGCGATGACAGCGACCCGCTTCGGGGTTCTGGCTTCGAAAAGTTCTTCAACTCTCGGCAGACCCTGTGTGATATCACCGGACTGGTTGGCAACACCGCCGGTATGGAAGTTACGCATGGTCAGCTGGGTACCCGGCTCACCAATCGCCTGGGCTGCCATGACACCGATGGCTTCACCGGTTTCAACCGGGTTGCCGGTAGCCATGTTGCGGCCGTAGCACTTGCAGCAGATACCATGGGTGGATTCGCAGGTGAAGACGTTGCGGATGTATGCCTGCTTGACGCCGGCATCCACAACCTTCTTGGCCAGGTCATCGGAGATGTAGCTGTTCTCGTCCACGATGATTTCGCCTGTTTCCGGATCGGTGATGGCCTGCTGTGTATAGCGGCCCACAATCCGGTCATAGAACTTCTCGATCATGGAGTTGTTGCGCTCATCAACGATATCCTCAACGAGGTAACCCTTCTCTGTGCCGCAGTCTTCTTCCGTAATGATGACTTCCTGGGCAACGTCAACCAGACGTCTGGTCAGATAGCCGGATTCGGCTGTCTTCAGCGCGGTATCGGTCAGGCCCTTGCGGACACCATGGGTGGAAATGAAGAACTCGGACACGCTCATGCCTTCACGGAAGCAGGAGTAGATCGGGACTTCGATGATGGACGGCTGGTATTCCTTACGCGACTTCGACTGGGTCGGACGGGCCATCAGGCCGCGCATGCCGGCCAGCTGTGTGAAGTGGTTCTTGTTGCCGCGCGCGCCGGATACCGCCATCATGTTGATCGGGTTCATTCTCGGCAGCGAGGTCATCAGGGTATCACCGACGGTATTCTTGACCTTGTCCCACAGATCGGAGAACGCGCGTTCCCATTCCTGCGGGGTCAGAAGACCTCTGTCTCTCAGGGCATTCAGCTGGTCTGCCTTTTCCTTACCCTCGTTGACATACTTGTCCTTGTCCGGGGCGACGGAAATGTCGCTCAGGGCAACGGTCATGCCGGCGGTGGTGGAGTACAGATAGCCCATGTCCTTAAGGGAGTCAAGGATATCACTGGTCCCGTTGATATGATACTTGTCGAACACGGCAGCGATCAGGTTTCCGAGATCCTTCTTCTTGAATTCCGGAGTGATCGGCCGGCCGGCAATCTCTTTCTTCAGATCGGTGCCGAGCGGGACGAATTCGCTGTCCGGTGTAGCCTTGAGCGATTCCGGGCTGGCATCGTTGAGATACGGGAAGTCAGACGGGAAAACATTGTTGAAGATGATCTTGCCGACGGATGTCAGCAGGTAGCACTCATTCTGCTTTTCCGTGAAGCCGTCCTTATGCAGGGACCTGGCCGGCAGGGCGATTCTTGTGTGCAGATGCACGGCGCCCAGCTGGTAAGCCATCATGACTTCATCGACATCCTTGTAGAGATGGCCTTCGTTGTCACCGTAGCGGCGCCACTTGGCAGCTTCGACCGGCAGGCCGAGGCGCTCCAGAGCGTCTGCTTTCTTATAGAACTCTTCGGCTGTCTCTTCCATGTTCAGATAGAAGTTGCCCAGCACGAGGTCCTGGCCCGGGGTAACGATCGGTTTGCCGTCCTTCGGGCCGAGAATGTTGTTGGCACCGAGCATCAGGACTTCCGTCTCGGCTCTGGCCATTTCACTCAGCGGCAGATGGACAGCCATCTGGTCACCGTCGAAGTCGGCGTTGAAGGCCGGACATACGAGCGGATGGACACGGATTGCATGACCGTCAACCAGTTTCGGGAAGAAGGACTGGATACCGAGTCTGTGCAGGGTCGGGGCACGGTTCAGGAAGACCGGATGGCCTTCAATGACCTGTTCGACAACATCCCAGACGCGGGCATCCTGCTTGTCAATCAGCTTTTCGGCTGTCTTCGGGTTGGACGCAATCTGCTGGTTGACCAGTTCGTTGATGACGAACGGCTTGTACAGCTGGATGGCCATTTCCTTCGGCAGACCGCACTGCCACATCTTCAGGTCCGGTCCGATGGCAATAACGGAACGGCCGGAGAAGTCGACACGCTTGCCGAGCAGGTTCTGACGGAAGCGGCCCTGCTTGCCCTTGAGGGCATGGGACAGCGACTTCAGCGCCCTGCCGCCGGCACCGGTAATCGGCTTGGAACGGCGTCCGTTGTCAATCAGCGCATCGACTGCTTCCTGCAGCATACGCTTTTCGTTCTGGACGATGATCGCCGGTGTACCCAGTTCAAGCAGCTTCTTCAGACGGTTGTTCCGGGTGATGACACGGCGGTACAGATCGTTCAGGTCACTGGTGGCGAAACGGCCGCCGTCCAGCTGCAGCATCGGCCGCAGATCCGGCGGAATCACCGGCAGGACGGTCAGCACCATCCATTCCGGACGGTTGTCGGAATCACGGAAGGCATCAATGGTTTCCAGGCGCTTGATCAGTTTCTTGCGCTTGTCACCGTTGGCCTTTTCCAGTTCGGCCATGATTTCGTTGTGTTCCTTCTCGAGATCCACCTGTTCCAGCAGGGTCTTGACAGCTTCGGCACCGGTGGCGGCGGAGAAGCTTCCCGGCCCGTAGATGGCGGTATTCTCACGGAACTCACGTTCGGAAAGGATCTGCTTGTAGGTCAGCTTTGTATCGCCCGGATCCGTGACGATCCAGGATACGAAGTAAACAACTTCTTCCAGGTGTTTCGGCGGGACATTGAGCAGCAGGCTCATGCGGCTCGGAATGCCGCGCAGGTACCAGATGTGCGCAACCGGGGCAGCCAGTTCGATATGGCCCATGCGTTCCCGGCGGACACTGGACTTGGTGATTTCAACGCCGCAGCGGTCGCAGATCACGCCCTGATAGCGGATCTTCTTGTACTTTCCGCAGGCGCACTCCCAGTCCTTGGTCGGACCGAAAATGCGTTCGCAGAACAGACCGTCTTTCTCCGGCTTCTGGGAGCGGTAGTTAATGGTTTCCGGCTTCTTGACTTCGCCGTAGGACCATTCGTGAATACGTTCAGGTGATGCCAGACCGACACGGATTGCATCAAAATCGTTAATATTCATCGTTCTGCCTCCTCCTTATTCTTCACCGGCGGAATCGAGATCATCGAAGCCGACCACAGCCGCAGCCGGGATGTCGTCTTCGTCCAGTCCTTCACGGATGGTCAGATCTCCGGTTTCTTCCGCATCATTGACATAAGTCTGCCGGTTGAGATCCATGGTGGTCTCTTCCTTGAGTTCATCCTGGGCCATCTGCTTGAGATCCATTTCGATGCCTTCCGCATTCAGCATCCGGACATCGACTGCCAGGGCCTGCAGTTCATGCACAAGCACCCGGAAGGATTCCGGAATACCGGCAGCCGGCAGGTCTCTGCCCTTGACGATGGCTTCGTATGTCTTGGTACGGCCCATGATATCGTCCGACTTGTATGTCAGGATTTCCTGCAGGGTGTTTGCCGCGCCGTAGGCTTCCAGCGCCCAGACTTCCATTTCACCGAATCTCTGGCCGCCGTTCTGCGCCTTGCCGCCCAGCGGCTGCTGGGTAACCAGGGAGTACGGACCGGTAGCCCGCGCGTGCAGCTTGTCATCAACCATGTGCGCCAGCTTGATCATGTACATGACGCCGACCGCGATCCGTTCATCATACGGTTCACCGGTCATGCCGTCAGTCAGCAGATACTTGCCGTCCATGGAAGTGTTCGCTTCCTGCATGATGTTTCTGAGGTCTTCGTTGGAAACACCGTCGAAGACCGGGGTCGCAAACTTGACGCCGAGGTTTCTCGCCGCCATGCCGAGATGAACTTCCAGCACCTGCCCGATATTCATACGGGACGGGACACCGAACGGGTTCAGCATGATGTCAATCGGCGTGCCGTCCTGCATGTACGGCATATCCTCGATCGGCATGATCTTGGAAATGACGCCCTTGTTGCCGTGACGGCCGGCCATCTTGTCACCTTCGGAAATCTTCCGCTTCTGGACAACGTAGACCTTGACGACTTCGTTGACCCCCGGCGGCAGTTCGTGGTCATCCTTGCGCTTGAAGACACGCACGGAATGAACGATGCCGGCACCGCCGTGCGGTACTTTCAGGGAATTGTCGCGGACTTCGCGGCTCTTCTCACCGAAGATCGCCAGCAGCAGCTTTTCTTCCGGCGTAATCTCACTCTGGCCCTTCGGGGTTACCTTGCCGACCAGGATATCACCTTCCTTGACTTCCGCACCGACCATGACGATACCGCGCCCATCCAGGTTGCGGCAGGCACTCTCGGCAACGTTCGGAATATCACGGGTGATTTCTTCCGGACCGAGCTTGGTTTCCCGGCATTCCAGGTCATATTCTTCAATATGAATGGAAGTATAGACGTCTTCGCGCACCATGCGTTCGGACATGATGATCGCATCTTCGTAGTTGTAGCCGTGCCATGTCATGAAGGCAATCAGCACGTTCTGGCCCAGGGCCAGTTCGCCGTCCTGCATAGCCGGACCGTCAGCCAGGATATCACCGCGTTCCACGCGTTCGCCGTCAAAGACAATCGGTCTCTGATTCAGGCAGGTGGAGGCGTTGGACCGGCGGAACTTGGTCAGTTCATAGACATGTTCATTGCCGTCATCCTCCGTGACGATGACCTTGTCGGCATCGACGTAGGTGACAATACCCGGCGCCGTCGCGACGCAGGCGGCACCCGAGTCACGGGCAATGCGGTGTTCCATGCCGGTTCCGACAAACGGGCTGTGCGGGTTCAGCAGCGGCACTGCCTGACGCTGCATGTTCGCGCCCATCAGGGCCCGGGTGCAGTCGTCGTTTTCCAGGAACGGAACGCAGGCTGTCGCTACCGAGACAATCTGCCGCGGCGAAACGTCGGCGTAGTCAATGGTGGCTTTTTCCGCCATGACGGTATCACCGGCGATTCTGGCAACGACCCGGTCATTGACCAGCCGGCCGTCCTGAATCTCGTTGGCCTGGGCGATGACATGATCGTTTTCTTCATCCGCGCTCATGTATACGACATCATCCGTTACCACACCGTCTTCGTTGACCTTCCGGTACGGGGTCTGGATGAAGCCGTATTCATTGACTCTGGCATAGGTTGTCAGATAGGAAATCAGACCGATGTTCGGGCCTTCCGGTGT
>JAEEHG010000039.1 GCA_016280695.1 Solobacterium sp.
ATCGTCCGGATCCTGAAGCGCACGCCGGCCGGGGATCCCCGCATCACACTGGATTATCAGGATATCGAAGCTTGTGACGCCGAACTGGTGGCGGAGTGCATGGGCGGCCTGGAACCGGCGCATACCTATGTGCGCAAAGCTTTGGAAGCGGGCCGTCATGTGGTGACTGCCAACAAGAAGATGCTGGCGGAGCACTACATTGAGCTGGCCGGGCTGGCGAAGGACAAGGGCGTCCGGCTGCTGTTTGAGGCGACTGCCGGCGGCGGCATCCCCTGGATGGCTGCCCTGCGGCGGCTGCGGCGGATCGACGATGTGCAGTCATTCCGCGGCATCCTGAACGGGACTACCAACTATATCCTGTCGGCGATGACGGATGCCGGTCTGGACTTCGGGGAGATGCTGAAGAAAGCCCAGGAGCTCGGCTATGCCGAAGCGGATCCGACAGATGACATCGACGGTTATGATGTCCGCTACAAGACCGTGCTGTCAGCCATTGCGGCCTTCGACGCCGCGGTCCGGCCGGAAACAGTGCCGGCCCTGGGGATCCGCCATATCAGCGCGGCCGATATTGCCTGGGGCAGGGAACACGGCAGGATCGTCAAACTGATCGCGGCCGGTGAGAAGAAGGACGGCCGGCTGTCCCTGTATGTCATGCCGCAGTTCCTGCCGGATACGGATGTACTGGCCCGCATCGGCAGGAATTTCAACGGCGTGGAAGCCGTCAGCACAACCCTGGGCCCGAGCACCTACATCGGCCAGGGGGCCGGCAAACTGCCGACCGGCCATGCCATGGTGCAGGACATGCTCACGATTGCCAAAGGTGAGGAAATGACGGCGTATGAAGCGGCTGCGGCGGAAGTGGACAACAGCCGGGTGGAAAAGAGATTCTACATCAGGACAGCCAAGCCGGAAGTCTTTGCCGGGGTCACGGCGGAAGCGGCCGGGACAGGCGCGTTTGTTACGGAGTGTATGCCGTTAGTCGATCTGCTGGCCCTGATCGGGCAGGCCGGTGATCCGGAACTGTTTGCGGCAGTCGTCGCTGACTGATTGCAGAGGCTATACTTTTTTCGGAACAATCATGATAGAATTCAATAGGAAGTGAGGATCATAGCATATGTTGCGTAAAACAATTATCGCGTCCCTTGTGACAGCCGGTGCCGTAGCCACCGCCATCGTGGTCAGAAGTCTGCTGAATGATACGCTGAAACAGGCTGAAGAAGAGGACGAAGAAATCAATTTCATCTCTATCTCGGAAGAAACACCGGATGACAGCGAGGATGAGGAAGAACTCCCGAAGGCTGAGGAAGTTGCCCCGGAGATCAAGGAAATCGCCGCGCTGTATCCGTATCTGAAGCCGGAATTCATTTCCGAGCAGTTCGGCCGCAATGATGTCTTCAACCGGGAATATCCGGAAGACACCCTGATTACGATTTCCCATAAGGCAAAGTTCGCCGCCGAGGATGTCATGAAGGAATTCGGCGGGATTGCCGAGGAGAACGGCTACAGCTGTGAGGTAATCGGCGCTGCCGAGTGCATCATCACGAAGAAGATGTTCACCGAAAGCGGCAGTATCCTGAGTGATATTTACAATGTGGCCAACCAGGTTGCCTGCCTGAACGGCACCTACGAAGGATACCGCATCGACTGAGGAAACACGCCTGATCCTAGATGATCAGGCTTTTTTTTCGGCAATCGGAATTATTCTGTTATATAATGTCAAGGCGTTGAGGAAAACGGACATGGCATTGATTGAAGTAAAAGACCTCTGTTTTGCATACGAAGGAGACAATCTGGCAGTTGATCACGTCTCTTTTTCTGTGCCGGAAGGACAGTATGTGACCATCATCGGGCACAACGGTTCCGGCAAGAGCACTGTGGCCAAGCTGCTGGCCGGCCTGCTGGAGAAAAAGAGCGGGTCGATTGTCATTGACGGTCTCGAACTGAACCAGAAGAACCTCCATCAGCTGCGCAGCCGGATCGGGATCGTTTTCCAGAATCCGGACAACCAGTTCATCGGTTCCACGGTTCGTGACGATATCGCCTTCGGCCTGGAGAACCACTGCGTGCCGCAGGAACAGATGGATGATATCATCAGCGAGTTTTCAACCCGGGTGGGCATGAGCGAATTCCTGGACAAGGAACCGACGCATCTGTCGGGCGGCCAGAAACAGCGGGTCGCCATTGCCGGCGTCCTGGCCATGGCCCCGAAAATCCTGATCTTTGACGAAGCCACCTCCATGCTGGATCCGCAGGGCAAGGATGAAATCAAAAGAGTCATCATGGATCTGCACCGTAAAAGCGGTCTGACCATTCTTTCGATTACCCACGATATCGATGAGGTAACCTCAAGTGACAATGTGCTGGTGCTGGCGGAGGGCAAAGTCGCCCTGACCGGTACACCGGCTGAAGTCTTCAGCCAGGAAAAGATGCTGAAGAAAATCCGCCTCGACATCCCGTTCAGCCTGAAGCTGGCGGATGAACTGAACAAACGCGGCGTCAGTGTAAACAGGGAACTGACGATGGAAGGACTGGTGAAGGAACTGTGCCGATTGCATTCGAACATGTAAGTCATATCTACAATGACGGAACGCCATACCGGCACGTGGCCCTGGAAGATGTCAGTCTGGAACTGGCGGAAGGGAAAATCACCGCCATCATCGGCCAGACCGGTTCCGGCAAGAGCACGCTTGTGCAGCATCTCAATGCCCTGCTGCTGCCGTCAGCCGGCAAAGTGCTGATCCTGGACAGGACCATCGAAGCGGGCAGTCAGCCGAAACAGCTGAAGAGTCTGCGCGGCCAGGTGGGCCTGGTTTTCCAGTTCCCGGAATACCAGCTGTTTGAGGAAACCGTACTGAAGGATATCGCGTTCGGCCCGAAGAACTTCGGGGTCAGCGAAGAAGATGCCGCGAAGAAGGCCCGCACGGCCATGCAGATGGTCGGCCTGGGCCCGGAATTTGAGGAGCGCTCACCGCTGGAACTGTCCGGCGGACAGAAGCGCCGGGTGGCCATCGCCGGTATTCTGGCCATGGATCCCGCTGTGCTGGTGCTGGATGAACCGACCGCCGGCCTGGATCCGCAGGGCACTGAACAGATGATGAGCCTGTTCCACCGGCTGAACCGGGAGTCAGGCAAGACGATCCTGATTGTCACCCACGATATGGAACAGGTGTACCGGTACTGTGACGAGGTTGTCGTCATGGAGCAGGGGAAGCCGAAGCTGCGCACGGATGTACAGACATTCTTCCATGATTCCTCACTCTGCCGGGAATTGAATATTCTGCCGCCGGCCCTGATCCGCATGAAGGACATGCTCAGGGAGAACGGCTTTACGGTCAGCGATGAGATCAGTGATGTGAACGGGCTGGCAAAGGAACTGGCAAGGCAGGTGAAGCGTCATGGGTAATTTCACACTGGGCCGCTATCTGCCGCTCGATTCACCGATTCACCGCATGGATCCCCGGGCCAAGATCATGGGGATGCTGCTGATGCTCATAGCGATTTTCATTCCGTCCGGATGGATCGGCTACGGAATCATTTTCGTGTGTGCTGCCGGGACAATCCTGCTGGCCAAACTGCAGTTCGGCTTTATTCTCAAATCCATGCGGCCGATGATGATCATGATGATCTTCCTGTTCATCATCAACTGCCTGGTTATTCATACCGGGGAACCGCTGTTTGTCATCGGCCCGGTCGTAATCTATAAAGATGCTATCCTGCAGACCCTGTATATTGTTGTCAGACTGCTGCTGATGATCATGATCACCACCTGCCTGACCGCCACCACCAAGCCGCTGGACATGACCCTGGGTATTGAGGACCTGCTCAAGCCGTTTGAAAAGATCCATGTGCCGGCCCACGAAATCGCAATGCTGATCAGCATTGCCCTGCGCTTTATTCCTGATCTGATTGATGAGACCCAGCGCATTATCAAGGCACAGGAAAGCCGCGGCGTGGATATGAAGGAAGGCAAGATGCAGGAGCGGATCATGGCGATCCTGTCCCTGATTGTGCCGCTGTTTGTATCGGCGTTCCAGCGGGCGGAAGACCTGGCCAATGCCATGGAAGCCAGAGGCTATGCGCCGGGTGAAAAGCGGACCCGCTACAAGGTGCTCAAGATGGCCGGGCGGGATTATACGCTGCTGCTGTGCTGCACAGCGGTGCTGGCCGGAATGATCTGGCTTTCGAGGATGTCATGAGCCGCTGGAAATGCACGGTTGCCTATGATGGGTCAGCCTATGAAGGCTGGCAGTCGCAGACGCGGGACACCAGTATCCAGGAACAGATCGAAAAAGCCCTCTACCGTCTTACCGGGGTTAAGACTTCGGCAGTGGCATCCGGCCGGACAGATGCCGGGGTGAATGCCCGCGGCCAGGTGTTCCACTTTGACAGCGACCGCGAAATGAGTGAAAGAAAATGGCAGGGGGCGATCAATGCGCTCCTGCCGGATGATATCCATATCATGAAGGTTGAGAAGAAAGACCGCCGTTTTCATGCGCGGTTTTCTGTTCTTTCCAAGCAGTATGACTACCGGATCCACTTCGGGGAATTCGATGTATTTACCCGTACCAGTGCCTATCAGTGCCCGTATAAGGTCGATCTGGAGAAGATGAAAGAAGCAGCCGGCTTGCTGGTGGGCACGCATGATTTCACTTCGTTCTGCTCAAATCCGCTCAGTGAGACACCGGACCAGGTCCGGACCCTGGAGGCAGTGGATTTCCGTATGGAAAACGATATGCTGACCATCTCAT
>JAEEHG010000040.1 GCA_016280695.1 Solobacterium sp.
TCGTACTTTGCAGCACCTTCAGCAGCGGCTTTCAGGATTTCTTCAGTAGTAAAAGTCATGCTTTTCCCCTTTCTGGCTGTACCGCTCCTGAAAGCGATATCAACCCATGTACATTAAATATATATGCATAATTATTAAATATAGAATTAAAAGAAATTATATGTTATAAATATTTCTTAACACCTGCAGTCAAAACGCGTTTTGTCCGTACCCGTTACATGGTGATTGAGACAGGGCAGACAGTCTGCTAAAATACCAAATAGTTTGATATCAATAACTGGTGGGCTCGTGAAAATCTGTTATGCGGTTTGGTGAAACAGGGGTGCCGCCGGCTGTGAACAGACTCGTGTTACTGCAGTGTCCGGAAGTGCTGTAAAAAGGAGGATGCATATGGCTGCTGTGCTGATTGAAGGTGTTGTGCTTTGTTTTATTCTTCTGCTGGTCTGCGTCGTCAACATCCGGAACGGCCCGGTCGGCGGGGTTCATTACTATGAGGCATCGGTAAAGGAACGGGTTGCCGCACTGGGCCTGATTACCGAAGAACAGATCCGAAGAAACCGGAGAATATCGGGAACAGTTCTGGTGGCCGGCCTGGTTATCCTTGCGCCCTGGATGGTTTTTGCAGTTAACGGGGCACGTTCTTTCCGGGAGGGTTTTATCCAGCTGACAGTGATGTTTCTGGAGTGCGGGATCTTTGACCGGGTTTTTATTGACTGGTACTGGGTCGGTCATACCAGGGCCTGGATCATTCCCGGAACCGAGGACCTGATGCCGTATATCAGCAGACAGTCATGGATCAGGAAGATTGTACTGACAGTGATCCTGTATCCGGTGCTGGCAGCGCTTCTGTCATGGCTCTGCACAAAGACGATGTAAACGAAGGCTTTATGTTTTTGAGAAAAAATTAAAAAATCCACTTGTCATAACACAACAAAAAGGACTAAAATAAATAATGTATTTTTTATAAATACGGAAAGAAATACAAGAGGCGATAAAAAAAACGGCGCCCGGCGCCGGATGGTTTATCAGCCTCTTTTTTCGTGGAGGCAGGGAGGAGAAAGCATGAAATTCATCTTTATTACCGGCGGAGTTGTCTCCGGACTTGGCAAGGGGATCACGGCCGCATCACTGGGCAGACTGCTGAAACAGCGCGGCCTGAAGGTCATTTCACAGAAACTGGACCCGTACATCAATGTCGATCCCGGCACGATGTCCCCGTACCAGCACGGCGAGGTGTTCGTGACGGAAGACGGCGCGGAAACCGATCTGGACCTGGGTCATTATGAGCGGTTTATTGATGAAGATCTGAACCGGTTCAGCAACCTTACCACCGGCAAGGTGTACTGGAATGTCCTGCATAAGGAAAGACGGGGCGAATACCTTGGGGAAACCGTGCAGATTATTCCGCATATTACAGATGAAATCAAGCGGTTCATCTATTCGGTCGGTGATCATGCCGAAGCGGATGTGGTCGTGACCGAGATCGGCGGCACCGTCGGTGACATCGAGTCACAGCCGTTTATCGAAGCGATCCGGCAGGTAGGCCGGGAACAGGGAAAAGAGAACACGGTATATATTCATGTATCACTGGTTCCGTTTATTTCCGGCAGTAACGAATACAAAACCAAGCCGACCCAGCACTCGGTCAGGGAACTGCAGGGCTGCGGCATTGCGCCGGATATCATCATTGCCCGCTGCGACGGGCATATGCCGGAAGATGTGAAGCAGAAGATCTCACATTTCTGCAATGTGCAGGAGGACTGTGTGATTGAAAACACGACTGTGGAGTCGCTGTATGATGCCCCGGTCATGCTGGAAAAACAGAATTTCTCCGGGATTGTCTGCCGGCTGCTGCATCTGGATGTGCCGGCAATTGACATGTCGGAATGGGATGACATGCTCGGGCGGATTCATAACCGGAGCCGGTATGTGACAATTGCCCTGGTCGGCAAATATGTCCGCCTGCATGATGCCTATCTGTCCGTCAAGGAATCCCTGCACCATGGCGGATACGAGAATGATGCCCATGTCCGCATCCGCTGGATTGAGTCCGAGGATGTCACACCCGAAACAGCAGATGAATTGTTTAAGGATGTGCAGGGAATTGTCGTGCCGGGCGGCTTTGGCGGCCGGGGCATTGAAGGCAAGATCGAAACGGCAAAATACGCGCGGACCCACAATATTCCGTATCTGGGCCTGTGCCTGGGCATGCAGATTGCGGCCATAGAGTTTGCCCGCAATGTCCTGGGCTATACAGATGCCAACTCGCATGAATTTGATGAGACCAGCACTCACAAGATCATTCATTTCATGGCGGATCAGAGCGACGATATCGACAAGGGCGGCACGATGCGGCTGGGGGCTTACCCATGCGTCATTACAAAGGGCACATTGTTTGAGAAATGCTACGGCACTGATCATATTTCCGAGCGGCACCGGCACCGGTATGAGTTCAACAACAGCTTCCGTCAGGAATGTGAGGAACACGGCCTGATCATTGCCGGCACATCGCCGGACGGACATCTGGTGGAAGCGGTGGAAAACAGAAACTGCCGGTTCTTCATCGGCGTGCAGTTCCATCCGGAATTCAAGAGCCGGCCGTACAAGGCCCACCCGCTGTTCCGGGAATTCATCAAGGCTTCCCTGGAAACTGGTGCCGCAGATGAGTAATCGGATTATCGTGCTGGACTTCGGCAGTCAGTACAACGAACTGATTGCCCGGAGGATCCGGGAATTCGGGGTATACAGTGAACTGCTGCCCGGAAGCACCACCCTGGCGGAAATACAGGCTATGCCGGATGTCAAAGGGATCATCTTTTCTGGCGGCCCGAATTCGGTCTATGAACCGGGAGCCCCGCTGTGTGACCCGGCCCTCCTGGCGGCCGGGATCCCGGTGCTGGGGATCTGTTACGGCATGCAGATGGTGCACCATATGCTGGGCGGTGAAGTAACCGGCAGTGACCGGAAGGAATACGGGCGGACAAAGATTCACATGGAAAAATGCGCTCTGTCCGGAAACCTGCCGGCAGAACAGACGGTGTGGATGAGCCACGGGGACCAGGTGACCAGACTGGCCCCCGGGTTCTCCGGCTTTGCGTACAGCAATACCTGTCCGTACGCCGGCAGTGTGGATGCGGAGCGCCGGATCTATACGCTGCAGTTTCATCCGGAGGTCCGGCACACGGAATATGGTCTGGATCTGCTCAGAAACTTTGTGTTTGAGATCTGTCATGCGGAAGCTGACTGGAGCATGTCTGATTTCATCACACAGCAGTGTGAAAAGATCCGGGCAGAGGTCGGCAGCGGCCGGGTGCTGCTGGGACTCTCCGGCGGGGTGGACAGCGCGGTGACGGCGGCCCTTCTGCACAAGGCGATCGGCGATCAGCTCATCTGCATGTTTATTGACCACGGCCTGCTCAGGAAGAACGAAGCAGAAACCGTGGTGGAAACGTTCAGCCGGCTGATCCCGGTGCAGCTGGTGCATGTTAATGCATCAGACCGTTTCCTGCAGGCCCTGCGCGGGGTGAAGGATCCGGAAGAAAAACGGAAGATCATCGGCCGGGAATTCATCCGGACATTCCATGAAGAAACGCTGAAACTGCAGGCGGCCGAAAAGATTTCCTGGCTGGCCCAGGGCACGTTGTACACAGATGTCATTGAAAGCGGCACAAAGACAGCGGAGACCATCAAGTCCCATCACAATGTCGGCGGCCTGCCGGCAGATATGCCGTTTCAGCTGCTGGAACCCCTGAACCGGCTGTTCAAGGATGAAGTGCGGCAGCTGGGCAGGGAACTTGGCCTGCCTGATGAGATTGTCTGGCGGCAGCCGTTCCCCGGTCCGGGACTCGGCATCCGGGTGACCGGTGAAGTCACGGCAGAGAGGCTGCAGATGGCCCGGGAAGCAGACGCAATCCTGCGGGAAGAAATAAAAAAGGCCGGGTTAACGGATATCTGGCAGTACTTTGTATGTCTGACAGACACAAAAACGGTCGGGGTTATGGGCGATCAGAGAACGTATGAATATGCCGCGGCGGTCCGGGCTGTAACATCCATTGACGGCATGACAGCCGACTGGGCACGAATCCCGTATGATGTCCTGGACCGGATCTCCGGGCGGATTATCAACGAAGTGGCGGGGATCAACCGGGGGGTCTATGACATTACATCAAAGCCTCCGGGGACAATCGAGTGGGAATGATGATACCCGGCTGACAAGTTCCCGCAAATCCTTTATTTTCAAGGGTTTGCGGGTTTGTTTTTGCAACACGTTTTCCTGAAAAAGTGTTTTGCAACAGATGGAAGAGTACCGCGAGGCTTTGAGGAAGAGCCGGTTTTGGGCGTGTACCTAAGAGTCAGCTTCCTTTTTTAGACAAACTGGGTCTTTTTACTTTTTTCAAGTGACCCCGACAATGAAGCCTGTCGACTTATAAATCTTTATGACGGCTTGGCAAGCTTAAAAAGCGTAAGCAGCTCTTTACCGCTTTCCTTCATACCTCTTTTTATCCATTCAAGCATCCAGCCATATATGCCATAGGCCCAAAATGATTTCATATATGCCTCAAGATTCTGCATTTCAGGTGTGATCTGAATGGTGCCTATGATGGTTTCCATCATGACGAAAGACATACCGGCATTATAGAGCGTAGTGTAGAAATCCCTGTGATCCCGGTAGAAGTCAAACAAAGACGGAAACAAGGTCTCCGGTGCTGATTCAGGATTCGACTCATATAGCTTGCCCCATTCCTTGATGAGCCGGTCCGATTCTTCTTTCAGAATATCCTCTTTGTTCTGATAGTTCCGATAGAAAGAAACACGGCCGATGCCTGCCCTGCTTGTCAGTTCGCTGATGGAAATATCCGAGAGAGGCTTTTCCTTTAAAAGAGAAAGAAGCGCTGCTGTGATCTGCTTTTTTACATATGTATTTTTTTGTTCGTTGTTCATATTCATGCGATGAAACAAACCTCCCTCCCATGTATCATTTTTGCTGAAACACTTGTATCTTCACCTCTTTTATGACACAAATGTTTCAGCGGCTTGTCAAGGAGGTAATCTTGAAAAAATTCATGAAAATCATTTTGATCCTATTGGGGATTGTTCTCGTACTGGCTGTCGCTGTATTTTGTTACATCAAGACCATGTTGCCCGGCGGCGGAGGGAACAACGACATCGCAGAAGGTTATTACAAGAACTTCAAATCCGATGCTCCGCTGGAGATGAAATATTCTCAGCTTGGCTCTTATGAGATATCCTGCACTGAATTTGCTTCCGATAATGAGTCTATCGGCAAGATCCGGGTTTGGTACCCAAAGGACTTGGAAACCGCTGACAAGGCATGGCCTGTGATCATGGTGGTCAACGCCAGCGGCACGCCAGCTGCCTCCTATGAGCCGTTCTTCCCGCGCTTAGCCTCCTGGGGCTTTATCGTGGTCGGCAACGAGGATCCACAGACCGGCAATGGCGAAACAGCATCCATCACACTGGACTTCGTGCTGAATGTACCGGCTGACAGCGTGCTTTCCGGCAAAATAGATTATGAAAGCATGGGCATCCTGGGATATTCCCAAGGCGGTGCGGGAGCGATCTGCGCGCTGACAAATTATGAAAACGGAAAGCACTACAAGACCATTTTCACCGGGAGTGCAGCTTATCCTGCACTGGCTAAAAACATGGGCTGGGAGTATGACACGGCCAAAGTCACGGTGCCCTATTTCATGTGTGCCGGAACCGGAAAATCAGACGACTCCGGCGCCGACCCCGAGAATGGCTTCGGCGGCGTTTCACCTTTGTCCGCTCTTGTCGAAAATTACAGCAAGATTACCGACAGCGTCACGAAAATCCGCGGCAGAGCCGTTGGTGCAGAGCACGAACAGATGCTCGCGCGCTCGGACGGCTACATGACGGCGTGGATGCTGTGGCAGCTCTGCGGGGACGAGGATGCTGCAGCGGTCTTTATCGGCGAGAACGCAGAGATCCTTCATAACAATAACTGGCAGGATGTGGAGAAAAACAAATGAGTGGACAAAAGAAGAAAAAGAAACATACTATTCTGATCATTCTTGCAATTGTACTGACTGTGCCGGCAATAACCGCTTTAATCCTTATGACACATACGCAGATCATCGTAGGTACGATCCAAAAACTGGCGGCCGGTACGGTGAACACCATAAACTCTTATGAACCGCTTGGCGATCCGATGGAAGGGATAAAGGACAACAGTCAGTACATCATTACCGAAATCAAATATTCCGATAATTATCCGAACAGTTTCCTGGATATTACCTACCCAAATGAAGACAGGGAGATGCCGCGGCCTACGCTTATCTACTTTCACGGCGGCGGATTCTTCGGCGGCAGCAAGAGCGTCGGAGACCCCCTCGCCGGCAGTGACGCGACGGCATTGCTGGACGATATCTGTGCTGAAGGGTTTAATCTTGTCAATATTGATTATGTGCTGGTTCCCGAATATCATTTTCCGGCTCCGCTGATTCAGGCAGACGAAGCCTTCAGGTTTCTGATGGATCATGCGGAAGAATACCATCTGGACATGGAACGAGTGGTGATCATGGGGTCGTCTGCGGGAGCAATCATGACGAGCCAGCTGGGAAGCATGATTACCAATCCGGATTATGCGGAAGCCCTGGGCGTTTCGCCGGTGCTGAAGCCGGAGCAGGTCAAAGCAGTCGTGCTCGATGACGCGCCTCTTGTTTACGATAAGTTCTCTTTAGGAACCAAAGTTCTTGTAGGCAACTATGTAAAAGGATCTGTTTTTCTCAGTCGAGAGGAAAAGCAAAAATACAACAACATCCTGTGGGTAGACGAGAACTATCCTGAGGCGTTCTTGCTGGGCAGCGAGTATTACATAGATATGCGAGAAATGGATGCTGCCTTAACAGGCGCAAATGTGAATCATGCTTTGGTTGACCCTCTTGCCGAACGCAACCTGCAAATGCAGCATTGTTTTGTTGCATCGGAACGAGTTGACGAGGTGGCAAAAGATGCATTTGACAGAATGATGGTATTCATAAAACAACTGACGAAATAAGTGATGCAGCAAAAACTCACATCCGAAAGAGGAAAGCATGAAAAAAAGAGTCGGCAGGCTGTCTGGCACAGCCGCTGACTCTTTTGTGTTTATCCGTTTTCTTCGGCCCGGGCTTTCTTTTCGGCTTCGGCGCGGGCTTTGCAGATATCAGCCCAGCGCGGCAGTTTATTCAGTTGTTCCGTAAAGTCGGCCAGCGCCCCCGGGATATCAATCCGCTGCGGGCAGACCGCGGAGCAGGCGCCGCAGCCGATGCAGGCTGACGGCAGCTTGTCTTCCGGGAAGGCATCCAGCTGCATGGCAATGGTGCTGCCGCTGCCGCCCCGGAGCTGGTTGTACTTGTGCAGCAGGTCCGGAATGTCAAGTTCCATCGGGCAGCCGTCACAGCAGTACCGGCAGGCGGTGCAGGGCACGGAATCCTTCATGCTTTCAGCAATTTCCATGACCGCCGCGTTTTCCGCGTCGGACAGCGGGTCCGGGTGGTCAAACGTTGCCACGTTGGCCTGCATCTGTGCCATGTCAGACATGCCGGACAGGACCATGGTCACATTGTCGAACTGCTGCAGCCAGCGGAAGCCGAACGAAGCAGCGTCCGCTTCCGGCCGGAACCCGTGCAGCACATCCATGGCCGCGTCATCCAGTGAAGCGAGCTTGCCGCCGCGGACCGGCTCCATGACCCAGACCGGGATACCCCGTTCACTCAGGAGGGCATACTTCTCATCGGCCTTCTGCAGGGTCCAGTCCAGATAATTCATCTGGATCTGGCAGAATTCCATCGCGTCCCCGTATTCATCCAGGAACTGCTTCAGCAGCGGGACATCGCCGTGGCAGGAGAAGCCCAGATGCTTAATGCGGCCCAGTTTCTTCTGTTCGATAAAATAATCAATGATGCCCCAGCGCGGATCCTTGTAGACCTGGATGGAGTTTTCATAGACATTGTGGAGCAGATAGAAATCAAAGTAATCTGTCTGACATTTCTTCAGCTGGCGTTCGAAGATATCAGCCGGGTCGTAGGTTTCGGCGATCATATGCCCGGGATACTTCGTGGCCAGATAGTAGCTGTCCCGCGGATACTTCTGCAGTACCCGGCCCATGACGGCTTCCGAACGGTTGTTCATGTACGGCCAGGCCGTATCGATATAGTTGATCCCGTGGCTCAGGGCA
>JAEEHG010000041.1 GCA_016280695.1 Solobacterium sp.
AACGGGTCATCGGGCTTGATAATCTGAATGATTATTATGATCCGGCCCTGAAAAGGAAACGCCTGGAACTGCTTTCTGGTCCCTGTTTTGTTTTTATTCACGGTGATATTACGGACCGTGGCCTGCTGGCCCGGCTGTTTGCGGAATATCATCCGGATATTGTCATCCACATGGCAGCCCAGGCCGGGGTGCGATACAGTCTCATCAATCCCGATGCATATATCAGCACCAACATCACCGGCTTTCACGGTGTGTTGGAGATGTGCAGGCAATACGGGGTTCAGCATTTCGTGTTCGCTTCCAGTTCGTCTGTCTACGGGGATGCGGATCATTACCCCAGTGCGGAAAATGATCCCACGGACAGGCCGCGCTCCCTGTATGCGGCAACAAAAAAGTCAGATGAAATGATAGCGTATGCATACGCAGACATGTTCGGCATACCGGTAACCGGCCTGCGGTTTTTCACCGTGTACGGACCACTGGGACGGCCGGATATGGCATACTTCAGCTTTGCGGAGAAGATGCGCAGGAAGGAAGAAATCCTGCTGTTCAACCATGGTCAGTGCGAACGGGATTTCACTTATATTGATGATGTTGTGCCGGGCATTATACGGGTCAGCACCAGTGCCCCGGCAGGCCGGATTCCTTTTGCGGTATACAATATAGGGAAGGGCAGACCGGATAAATTAATGGATTTTGTTGTCATCCTGAAAGAAGAGCTGATGCGGGCCGGGGTGCTGAAAAAGGATTATGACCTGGCGGCCCATATCCGGGGTGTGGATATGCAGCCGGGGGATGTGAAAATAACGTTTGCCGACATCCGGAAACTGATGGAGGACTTCGGCTATGCGCCGGAAACAGATCTGCGGACCGGTCTGAGACGGTTTGCCCGGTGGTATGCCGGGTATGTCGCTGACACTGCAGAATAATAAACACAGGGGATGCGGCTGCCGCATAGTGCAGAGCTGCATTTTCTTTTTCTGTGTATATGCTACAATAAACGAGCTGCAGTAAAAATGCGGCCGGACAGGAGGTGCGAATCATGCGAATGCGGAAAAAGAAATGGGCGGACCCGTATCTGGAAGAACATGCGGACTATGCCCTGGTCAATCCGGAAGAATATGCCGGAAAATGGAAAGAACTGCTGGGATGCACCTGCCTGCATGTTGAGATCGGCATGGGCAAGGGTGACTACCTGAACAACATGGCGTCCATGTATCCGGCGGATGGCTGGATCGGCATTGAGAAAGAACATAATGTCGCTGCCGTTGCCTGCCGGAAAGCCCTGGAGGCGGAGAATGCCGATATTCATAACAAACGCATGATTGTCGGGCCGGCGGAAGAGATGCTGAACTGGTTTGCGCCGCAGGAAATCGATGTGATCCATCTGAATTTTTCCGATCCATGGCCGAAAAAATATACCCATAAGCGCCGGCTGTCCAGTACCCGGTTCCTGCAGATGTACCGGACGCTGCTGAACGCCGGCGGTTCAATCCGCATGAAAACCGACAACAAAAATCTTTTTGAAGATTCAGTGCTGTATTTCCTGGAAAACGGGTTTACCCTGACGGAATTCTCCGTGGATTACCGGCGCAATGAACACCCTGAGGATGCGGTGACGGAATACGAGAGCCGGTTCATGGAACTGGGCCAGCCGATTTATCAGCTCTGCGCAGTCCCGGAAGAGGGAGATATGGTAAAATAATTCTGTTATGAAGAAACAATGGCTGACCGTAATTCTGGCGGTTCTGCTGACCGGCTGCACAACGGCTGCCGGCGGCGACCTGAAGAGCCGGCTGGATATGAAAACAGATGCCGTGCAGGCTGAAAAAATCCTGCGGCCGAATTATAACGGGGCGTATTATTCGTACTACATTGATCCCGGCATCGGGAGAATCTACGCGGACGGTACCGGCAATATTTTCATGCTGAACGGAAGGCAGTTCGTCATGAACCTGAATATCCCGTCGATTATCAACCGGCAGTACTACCGGGACCAGATCCGCCGGTATGCCATCATCAGCGGCCTGCCCGAGGTATTGGTAAAGAACGGTTCCTATGCGGATGCCAATGACCATCAGCATGCATATACGATGTCGGTTTATCAGACGGATAAGATGTACATGACCGTGTTTGAAAGCGAAACGGTGACATTCCACTCGGTCTGCCGTGAGGATGAAGCGGCGGACATTCTGGCCGAGATGCTGCGGATTGCTCGCGGTGTAACCATCAAGACCGGGGCCGTCCTGGAAGCCTTCAGCAACCGCCAGGTGATTTCCTACAGCCGTAAACAGCTGGAACTGTTCCAGAATATCGCTCCGGAAAACGGCGCGATTGATGAACTGTTCACCATGACGCTGAGCTATCCGGACGGTGAAGGCGGTGTCATATCCGATGACAACTACGCTACCGACAATTTCCCGGACGGCGGCGGGGACATCGGCCCGGATGACGGGGATACGCCGGTGGAAGACATCCTTGAGGAATAGCTCTGTCTTAACAAGCGGAGAAAAATAGAATAAAATAAATTAGATATAGTAAGAAAGGAATTGTCAGTATGTTCAAGAAGCTCAGTAATCTGCTGTTCGAAGAAGACGACGAAGAGTTTGTCGAAGAGATCGAAGAAGTGGAAGAGCCTGTCCAGGCACCGGTGAAGAAACCGGCCCCGCAGGCTGCCGCACCGGTTCAGGAGAAGCCGATGCAGCGGATCGATGTGACCCAGCCGATCCCGACCGTCGAAACCAAAAAAGAGGAACCGGCTTTCCCGCCGGTCCAGAATGAGTCGGTATTCAAACAGCCGGCTGTTCAGCATGCCAGCCCGCGGCCGATCGAACCGGCCCCGGAAAAGCCGAAACCATCACTGGGCCTGACAGTTGATGATATTGCCGAAAACAAACCGGCCCAGCCGGCCCGTCCGGCTGCCCAGAAGCCGCAGCGCAAGACAAATGTCTATGAGTTCCAGCCGGTCATCAGCCCGATGTTCGGGGTGGATGAGAAGGATCTCAACGCCATGCAGAACAGCGGCAAGGCTACCCGTCCGGGCAGCGAGAAGAAAGCCGGCCGGTCCCAGATTATATCGCCGATGTACGGGGTCAACGAGGATGCCCGTCCAAGCACGGTTCAGACAACGGTGGAAAGGTCCAACCGCATGGAGGAAATGGCTCACTCCAGGGAACGGACAGCGGCCGAAGACAGAATCCCGGAATTCTCGCTGGATGATATTCTCAGCACCCGTGACCGGGAATATGCGGCAGAGACAGCGAATACTGCCCGCATGCCGAGTCTTTTCGATACCGATGAGATTATCGATGAGACCGTGGTGATTGATAAGAATCATTTCGATGACTGAGCAGGGAACAACCCGACAGGAGGAACATATGGAATACTTCTTTATCGGCATCAAAGGAACCGGCATGGCAGCGCTTGCCTGCATGCTTCATGACCTCGGCCACCATGTGACCGGCAGTGATCTTGACAAGCATTTCTTCACTGAAGAGGAGCTGCACAAGCGGAACATTCCGATTTATGATTTCAATCCGGAAAACATCAAGGACAACATGCATGTCATCATCGGCAATGCCTTCCTTGAAGATTTCCCGGAAGTTCAGGCGGCCCGGGCCAACAAGACATGTGTCTGCGCCCGCTATCATGAATTCGTCGGTGAATTCCTGAAGCCTTACAAGACAGTTGCCTGTGCCGGCAGCCATGGCAAGTCCACTACTACCGGCATGGTTTCCTGCATGCTTCCGGAAGCCGGCGAAACCGGCTGGCTGATCGGTGACGGCGAAGGCCACATCACAAAGGACACAGTTTACTTCGCGCTGGAAGCGGATGAATTCCGCCGTCATTTCCTGGCCTATCATCCGGCCTATGCCATTGTGACCAATGTTGATATTGATCATGTGGACTACTTCAAGGACAAGGCAGATTACCGCAGTGCTTATGAGCAGTTCTCCATGAACGTCACCAAAGGCATGGTTATCTTCGGCGAAGACGAAGAGGCGCGGATGATGAACCTGAATCCGGACGTGCCGCATTACTGGTACGGTCTGGAAGACAACGATGATATCCAGGCAGTCAATGTGGATGAAAGAAACGACGGGATGGACTTCGATGTCCTGTTTAACAAGGAATTCTTCGGACACTTCTCACTGCCGTTTGTCGGCCACCATCTGCTGCTGAATTCCCTCGGCACCATCAGTGTCGGTATTCTGGAAGGTATGACCGCCGAGCAGATCGAACGCGGTCTGTCCCGCTTTACCGGGGTCAAGCGCAGATTCGTCATTGAAACCGACGGTGAAGACATCTTCGTTGACGACTACGCGCATCATCCGACCGAAGTGGGTGTGGTCATTGACGCGGCCCGCAAGAGGTGGCCGGACCGCAAGCTGGTTGCCATCTTCAAGCCGCACCGGGCATCCCGGGTCAAGTACTTTGCGGACGACTTTGCCAGAGCCCTCAAGAAGGCTGACCGGATCTACCTCTGCGACTTCACCAGCATTGACGACAAGCAGGACGGCACCAATATCGATATCACTTACCTGCAGGAACGTCTGCCGGAATCTGTCATTCTGACGGAAGATGAAGCCGGGGCAGAAGTGCTTTCCAAGGAAAAGCCGGCGGTATTCCTGTTCATGTCGAGCAAGGACATTTACTGGCTGGCAAATCTAGTAAAGCGCTCTCATAATTCTTGAAAACTGTTTCATATTCCCGTATAATGTCCATGAAAGAGAGAGGCGCTTTTATGGATGAACTGATTATTGCCTTAAAAAACGTATCAGAGCAGTTCCTGCCTATTTTAGGCGCGGTTGCTCTGATTTTTCTTTGCATTCTGCTGAAGAAGGTCTGGAAGCTGATTGACCAGCTGACGGTAACGATCGCTTCCATTGATCCGACCATCAAGCTGGCAAACCAGAGTATTGAGAAGGTCCAGGCCCCGCTGGATACGGTGGTGAAGCTGAGCCATACGATCGATGATGCCCGGGACAAGACCGTTGACAGCATTTCCAAGGCAGCGGCCTATGCCAGTGAGAATCTGGAGACTTTGAAGGAAAAAGTGCAGGAAAAGCGGCAGCCGGCGGATACCGGTACCGTTGTTGTGGACACATATCCGCAGACAGAAAATAACAACGCAAAGGAGGACGGAGAAAATGTGTGACGATAAGAACCTGAAGGATGAACTGAAGGAAACTGCTGAAGAGACAGTGGAAGAAGTTAAGGAAACCGCAGAAGAACTGAAGGACGCGGCAGCGGATGCGGCGGATGATATCAAAGATGCAGTTGATGATATCAAGGATGCGGCCGCTGACAAGGTTGATGACATCAAGACGGAATTCCATGATCTGACGGAAGAGGATGAACCGATCGAAGCCATCGAAAAGACGGTTGAGAACCTGCGCCGCAAGATCCAGGAACTCAATGCCGGCAAGGAAGATGATGAGAAGGAACTGAATATTCCGGAATTCAAGCTCAGTGAGGAGCAGAAGGATAAGATCGAGGAGATCAAGGAATCGGCCGAATCATCTTTTAAGGATATCAAGGAAAAGGCGGCCAATGCCATCAATGATAACCCGGAGATTGCCAAGACCCTTGATTTCCTGCGTGCCAATGCCATTAAGGCAATTGATGTTGCCCGGGACAAGATCGAAGACCTGCGCAGTGATCCGGGTGTGCAGAAAAATCTGAGCGATGCCGGCGAGAAAGCCAGAAAAGTCGGTGAGGAAGCCAGAAAGGCAGTTGACAATGTTCTGACAGAAGAAAAGAAGGAAGCCCTGCAGCAGAATCTGAACAAGGCCTCCGAGTCTGTCAGGGAAGGGGCCAAGGCGGTCAAGGAATCCGTCAATGAATTCATCAGCCGTCCGGAAGTGGCACAGACGCTCGACAAGGCCCGGGAAAATGTCAGGGATCTGGCCGATAAGGGGACAGAAGCAATCAAGAACCTGCTGAAGAAAGACCAGTAATTTATAA
>JAEEHG010000042.1 GCA_016280695.1 Solobacterium sp.
CGGGGAAGCATCATCGAAAACAACCTGCGGGAGAAGGATTATTCATTCTCCTACGCCGGGGTGCCCTCCATGGCCATGCACAAGTACCGCCGGGCGTTCGCGCGCAACGACGGTGAACGGTACAAAGCGTTTATTACCGCCGTCATCCAGGGTCAGGCAAAGATCCACGCGGGAGCTATCTATCCCTATCAGATCATCTCTGAATACCAGCCGGAGATGACAGACCTGCAGAAGCAGGCCATGCAGGTCAAATGGGATGAGATGAAGTCCGCCTTCAGTGCCGAGCAGACAATCGTGGTCCGCGACGGTTCCGGTTCCATGACCTGGGACAACAACCTGCCAATGCTGAACGCGACAGCGCTCGCCATCCTGTTTGCCGAGCTGCAGCAGGGCCCGTTCCACAACCGCTTCATCACATTTTCGTCAAAACCGGAGATGGTGTCGTTCAAAAAGAACGATACATTATATGACAAGCTGGCCACGGCTTATCGGTATGACGACTGCAGCAACACCGATATTTCCAGAGTTTATGATCTGCTTTACAACACAGACAGGCGGGCTGAGACCGCAGCGGATTATGTCCGGCGGGTCGTCATTATTTCCGACATGGAGTTCGACTGCGGCACGGTCAATGTCCCGACCTATGAGACCATGAAGCAGAAGTTCGAGTCTGCCGGCTTCCCGCTGCCGGGGATCATCTACTGGAACGTCTGCGCCCGCCGCGTCCACTTCGCGGCGCCGGCCGGCGAGTCCAACGTGAAGTACGTGTCCGGTTTCTCCGCCGCCGTACTGGACGCGATCCTGCACCACGGCAGCCTGGAGGCAGAGGAGATGATGCGCCAGACGCTGGCAAAATACGATATCTGGACTGCCGGCCTCACACAGAAGTAAGCAGTTAAACAAAAGCCGTGTAAAGCGGCTTTTCATCTTTCATATAAATCTGCGGCATGGCTGAAGCTGTGCCGTTTTCTACATCCAGTCATCCCCGTACCAGTTGAACAGGCTGCGGCCCTGGTCAAGGATCCCGATCAGCCGCATGTCTTCTGGCTGCAGGATAAAATCAAAGACGTTGAGATTCTCTTCCATGCGTTCCCGGTGGGCGGTTTTCGGTATGACCATGATACCGTTCTGGAGCTGATACCGCAGGGCAATCTGGGCGGCAGTGCGGCCGTATCGGCGGGCGATGTCGTTCAGCAGCGGGTCGGTGAAGATCGGTTTCCTGCCTTCGGTGAAGGATGCCCAGGCCTGCATCTTCGTGCCGGCCTTTTCCAGCAGGTCCCTCTGATCCAATTGCATATAGTACACGTGTGATTCGATCTGGTTGACCATCGGGATGATCCGGCAGTTCTGCAGCAGCCGCTGGAACGGCACCGGCAGAAAGTTGGAGATGCCGATGGCCCTGGCCAGGCCCTGCTCATATGCCTTTTCCATAGCCCGGTACATCGTTACGGAAGCCCGGTACGGCTCATGGATCAGCAGGAGGTCGACATAGTCAAGGCCGAGCCGCTGCAGGGAAGACGCGATACTGCGGGCGGTCTCTTCTTCCGTCGCGCAGGGCCGGCTGAGCTTGGTCGTGACGAAAATATCACGGCGGGGAATCCCGGATTCCCTGACTGCCTTGCCGACGATCTCTTCGTTGTCATACATCTGCGCGGTATCGATCAGCCGGTAACCGGTATCTAGGGCCATGCGGATGATGTTCTCTCCCGCGGTACCGCGGACATCCCATGTGCCGAAACCGGCCGCCGGCATGCGGACGCCGTTGTGCAGAGTCTGATATTCCATTGTTTCCCGGTGCATGTCTTCTGTTGTTTTCATGATTTTCCCCATTGCGTGTCATTAACGGAAAAGCCAGTAATACAGGTCGCCCCAGGCAAAGCCGAGCTTTTCCTGCAGCCGGCGTGAAGCTGTATTGCTTTCTTCCACCTGGCCCCACACCGCCCGGCCGTCTGCCATAAGGAAACGGATCATGGCAGTTTCCAGGGCTTCGGCATAATGCCTTCTCCGGTACGGCGGCAGGATCTGCAGCAGGCCCATGGCCCCCTCATCATGCGTACCGATATAGCCGGCCAGCTGGCCCTCTGCCTCAATGCCGATCATGCCGCGCCGCAGACAGCGCTTCAGGTAGGCGTCATCAGCGTCAAAGCCGGTATAGGTTTCCTGTACAAACGGCAGGTCCTTCTCATCCAGCATCCGGAAAGATGTACCGGGAAGGAGGATTTCTTCCGGCGGCAGGTCTTTCATATAGACCGCGTTCCGGGCAATCAGCGTCCCGGCATACTGCCCGCCTGCCAGTTTTTCCTCAAACCAGTCTTTCCGGTCAGTCATCAGCGTCCCGGCTTTGAGAATTTCTTCCGTGTCCCGGAACTGTCCGAGGGCAAAGACCATGTCCGCTTCGTCCTGCACCATGACAAGGGTGTCTGCGGAGCATTCAAGCACCCGGCCGCCGTTGCGCACAAAAGTCTGCACATAGCCGTGCATTTTCCCGCGGGCAGTCAGCCAGGGCAGCAGTTTTACCGTTTCATTCATCATAAGACAGGACCTCTCTTCCGTATTTTACTTCATACAGGAAAAAACAACCACATGTGTTACGATGTCACTGAGGTGAGTGCACATGAAGTATACGTACGAGTTTTTTCAGGAAACGGCTGACTATCTGAAGCGTGTCCTGCCGGATACGCCGGAGGTGGGCCTGGTGCTGGGCTCGGCGCTGGGACCGTTTGCGGATACCATTGAAAACCCGGTTGTGATCGACTACAGCGAGATTCCGAACTTCCTGCTGTCCACGGTGGAATCCCATGCCGGCAAACTGATCTACGGCACGGTAGCGGGGAAGAAAGTACTGTGCATGTCCGGCCGGTTTCACTATTATGAAGGCTACGACTTTGAGCAGCTGGTCATCCCGGTGCGCATGTTCAAACTGATGGGGGTAAAGGCACTGATCCTGACCAACGCGGCCGGCGCGGTCAACTTGGAATACAGGCCGGGCGATATCATGGTGGTCAGTGACCATATCAAACTGAACGGGGCCAGTCCGCTGCGGGGCCCGAATATCCGGGAGTTCGGCGACCGGTTCTTCGATATGAGCCGGGCATACGATCCGGACCTGAGAAAGCTGGCGCTGGCCTGCGCGGAGGGCATTGACCTGCAGGTACATGAGGGCGTGTACATGTTCTTCCCGGGCCCGCAGTTTGAAACCCCGGCGGAGATCCGGGCGGCCCGTGTGCTCGGTGCGGACGCGGTCGGCATGTCCACGGTAACGGAAGCCATCACGGCGGCACACTGTCATCTGCCGGTGCTGTGTCTTTCGGTGATGACCAACATGGCCGCGGGCATTCTCGGCCGGCCGCTGACCACGGACGAGGTCGATGAAGTGGGCAGAACCATCGCCGAACGCTTCAGCATCTATGTGACAAAGATCATCAGCAATATCTGAATCATGAACAGGGACAGACAGTCCGGCAGGAAGCGATTCCTGCTTTTTTAATGCCGATTTAATGTCAGGAACCGTACTTTAATCCCGATTTAACGTGATTCGGGGCAGAATGTGGGCATGGGAAAACAGTCAATGATGCAGAAAATGCGGATTTATATCCACGATCATATGAACTCTTTCCGGACGATCCTGCTGGGTTTCTGCCTGCTGATTCTGGGCGGGGCCGTGCTGCTGAGCATGCCGTTTGCGTCGGCCAGCGGGGAATCCGTACCGTTTATCGATGCGCTGTTTACGTCCGTGTCGGCTTCCTGCGTAACCGGGCTGGTGGTCTATGATACAGCGGTGCAGTGGTCACTGGCCGGACGGACCATCATCCTGATCCTGATCCAGATCGGCGGCCTGGGCGTGATTACCCTGGCGACCGTGACCCTGATCCTGACCGGGAGGCAGATCGGCATTATGCAGAGAACCGTCATGCAGGACGCGATCTCGGCCCCGCAGCTGGGCGGCATTCTGCGGCTGACGGTATTCTTCCTGAAAGGCACCCTGCTGATCGAAGGGCTCGGGGCGGCCCTGCTGACGCCGGTGTTCGCGGAGAAGTACGGCCTGCTGAACGGCTTCGGGCATGCGGTGTTCCATTCTGTCTCGGCCTTCTGCAATGCCGGCTTTGACCTGATGGGGGCAGAGCAGCCATTTGCTTCCCTGACCGGCTGGGCCGGGGATGCGCGGGTCAACCTGGTCATCATGTTCCTGATTGTGACCGGCGGCCTCGGGTTTTTGACCTGGCAGGATCTGCTGCGGTGCCGCGGCCGGTTCAGCAAGCTGGCCCTGCAGACGAAAGTCATCCTGGCCACGACGGGGGTGCTGCTGCTGATCCCGTTCCTGTACTTCTATTTCCTGGAATTCAGAAATGCTCCGGACGGTGAAAGACTGCTGCTGGCGATGTTCCAGACTGTTACCCCCCGTACTGCCGGCTTCAGCACAACTGACTACGCCGCAATGTCCGAAGGCGGGCTGCTGGTGACGATTGTGCTGATGCTGACAGGCGGGGCCCCGGGCTCCACAGCCGGCGGCATGAAAGTGACTACGGTATATATCGTTGCCCTGTCCGTCGCGTCATTCCTCCGGCGCCGGGAAAATGTCAGCTGTTTCAGCCGGCGGATTGAAGAGGAAACCGTACGGGAAGCGATGTACATCATGGTGCTGTATCTGAGCCTGCTGTTCCTGGGGTCGGTCGCGGTATCCGCGGCGGAGCAGATCCCGGTGCTGCCGGCCATGTTCGAATGTGCTTCGGCACTGGGGACGGTGGGCCTGACCACCGGCATCACCCCGGGGCTGTCCGCATTCTCAAAGATCATACTGATTCTGTTCATGTACGCGGGCCGGGTCGGCGGACTGACGCTGGCTTATGCGATGGCCCTGCCGGGCCGGCGGGAGAAGAGCCGGTTCCCGGTCGGCAAGGTTGCCGTAGGATAGGAGATTCATGAAAAACATACTGATTATCGGGGCCGGAAGGTTCGGCCGCTATACTGCCATGAAACTGCATGATCTCGGTCATCAGATCCTGGCTGTGGATAAGGATGAGGAACGGATCAACAAGATCCTGCCGTATGTGTCCAAAGCCCAGATCGGCGACAGTACGGACAGCGGTTATATGTCCACCCTGGGCATCAGGGACTTCGACCTGTGCATCGTGGCGATCGGGGATGACTTCCTGAGTTCCCTGGAAACCACCTTCCTGCTGGATGAACTGGGGGCCCGCAAGATCATTGCCCGGGCGACCACGGGGTCCCAGGAAAAGTTCCTGCTGCGCAACGGGGCCTCGGCGGTGGTGTTCCCGGAGCGGGAACTGGGCAGCTGGACAGCCATCCGCTACAGTTCGGACCAGATCTACAACTATATCGAAATGCCTGACGGCTACGCCATTGTGGAAACCGGTATTCCGGCATCCTGGGACGGGAAAAAGATCGGTGAACTGGATGTCCGGGGCCGGTACGGGGTGAATATCCTCGGGATCTGCCATGGCAGTATGGATATGAATGTTACATCCGAAACAGTCCTGCATGCGGATGAACACATGCTGGTCCTGGGCCGGATCGAAGTGATACAGAAACAGTTTCTTACGGAACGGAAAGGATAGTATATGAAAGACATGATCATGGTACTTGGCCTGCTCGTCATCCTCGTACTGGTCGTTGACCGGATGATCAGAAAGATGCCGGGAATGCTGTTCCCGGAGGAAACGGCAGACAACACAAAGCGGGTCATGGTAGATGATGTTCTGTTCCTGCAGAAGATCAGGAAGTACATCAAGCCGTCGGATTATACGGTGTTTACCGGGCACAGCGGTGAAGTGGTCCGGGAAATGAACCGCCGTCAGGCAGACATGGTGGTTGTTGACAGCGGGCTGGCCGATGAAGTGCAGGCAGACTTTCTTAACCACATGACAGCCTATTACTATGCTACGGCACTGGAAATCAACGGGTACCCGGCAGCGGTCCTGCCCCTGGCCAGGCGTCCGCGTTCAGTGGAAATCTACTATAAAGATGATATGCAGCCGATGATTGAGAACCTGCTGAACAGCGGGATCATTACAAGAGCGTCCTGATACGGTACAATGAGCATAATGACTGAACTGGAAAACAGAAACGGGCCGGCGGTTATGGTATGTCTTTCCGGCTCACCCAGCTGTCAGCGGGTGATTCGGGCGGCAGCCCGCCTGGTGACTGCCGATACAGCCATTGCCGTGGCCTTGTATGTCCGGCCGGCAGGGCAGGATGAAAGCAAGGATTATCAGCTGCAGGACAATTTCCGCTTTGCCCGGCAAAATGGTTTTGATGTGCAGACTCTGACCAGCGCCGATATCCCGCTTTCCATTTCGGAATATGCCAAACGGCTGAAAATCACTGACCTGTTTGTCGGCAGCTCGGCGCCGCAGCATCTGTTCCAGCCCCGGCGTTCCATGGGTGAAAGACTGATGAACTACCTGCCGGAGACGGATATTCACATCATCCCCGACAGCCGGGCCTCCGGCGCGGCCAGACTGCCGGAAGGCAAATCCCGGCCTGTCTGGAACATCCGGGACTTCCTGACGGTTGTGCTGATCATGACGGTGTCCACACTGCTGTCGGTCTGGTTTGACCAGTCCCGCTTCAGCAACGCGAATATCATCACAATCTACCTGCTGGCTGTACTGGTGGCGTCACTGCTGACCTCACATCAGTTTTTCGGGATCCTGGCAGCGGTGCTGTATATCCTGCTGTTCAATTTCCTGTTTATTGATCCGCGCTTTACCCTGCTGGTGTATGACCCGGAATACCTGGTGACGTATCTGGTCACGCTGGCAGCAGCCCTGATCACCAGTTCGCTGGCGATCCGGATGAAGAACATTGCCCGGATCTCGGCAGAAAACGCCTATCAGGCCCGGGTCCTGCTGAGCACGACGGAACAGCTGGAACAGGCCGGTACTGCTGACGATATCATGCAGGTGCTCTGCCTGCAGCTCAAACATCTGCTGAACCGGACGATCCGGTTCTACAGTCCGGATAATATTACCGGGCTGCCGGAGATTTACGCGGCTGATGATCAGGAGCCGGATCTCAGGCATTTGCAGAAGGAAAAGGATGCCGTGCAGTGGACGTTTGTGAACGATCATCACTCCGGGGCGTATACCTCGCATTTCCCGGATTATCTCAGCCGGTATTTCAGTCTGTATTCAGATGATCACAGCTACGGGGTCATCGGCGTGGAAATGAACGGGCGCAATTTTACGGATTTTGAAAGCACCATCCTGCAGTCCATTGTGCATGAGGGGATCATGGCCCTGGACAAGGAACGGATTGACCGGGAACGCAATGATGCCCGGGCTGCGGCCGAAAAGGAACGGCTGCGGGCCGGCCTGCTCCGATCACTGTCCCACGACCTGCGTACACCTTTGACTTCCATCAGCGGCAATGCGGCTAACCTGGCGGCCATGGCGGATGCCATGAGCCCGGAAGACCGGCAGCGCATCTATGAGGACATGGAGGAGGA
>JAEEHG010000043.1 GCA_016280695.1 Solobacterium sp.
GCATGCCGACCCGGTTCGCCAGGTCCCACAGTTCAACCGTGTAGGCAGCGATGCCGAGGTTCTCATAGGCCCAGTCATCGAGGGCGCCCGATGAGTAATTGACCTGGTCGGCCAGGAAGGTGTCAAAAATATTCACGCAGGGGTAGCCGGTTTCCTCTGTGCCCATCTGCCCGATGGCCCGGAAGGCTTTCATATCCGCCGGCAGGCCCTGGGCTTCCGGCCTGGTTCCCGGCGGGAACAGGATCATGCCGGCTGTTGTATGCATGGCACTGATGCCGCCGATGTTGGGATGCGAAACGATGAAGTCATGCACGGCCCGGATTTCCGGGAAGGACAGCGGAAAGTCCCCGGCGCCGATCTCACGGGGATCAGGGAACCATCCGTAGGGGAAGTTGCGGTTGAAGTTCATGCTCCACTTCATCTTCTTCTCCTTCAGGTTCTCGTCGCCGTCATATGCCTCAAAGGATCCTTCGGTCCACACGGAATAGAATTCACCTACGGTTTCATCCGGTTTTCTTTCAACCATCTGTTCCGGATCCTCGGGATCGAGCTTCCAGATGCCGTAGGGATCTTTATAACGCATCATGCGCACGACACCGTCGCCGTCAATGTCTTCCGGGGCTACACCCCCGTACACTTCCTTCCAGTCACGCGGGGCCGAGTACATGAAATTCGGAGTGGTCAGGTAATTCTCCGCCCCGTCCGGTGAGATCCGCGGCAGGACATAGATTGTTTCGGTGTCCAGCAGCTGTGTAACCTCTTCGTTTTCCCCGTAGTTGGTCAGCAGGTAATCGATCAGGTACATGCAGGTCATGGACGCGGTGACTTCCCCGGCATGGATGTTTCCGTCCATGTAGTATCCCGGCTTGCTCAGCGCATCACCGGTCTTCGTGTTGGTCAGGGTCACGGCGTACTGGTTCAGGCCCAGTTCTGTCACGCACAGGACCTGCACCTGGCAGAGTTCCGGATATTTCGCAGAGAAGTATTCCAGATTGTGACTGAGCTCGTCGTGAAGATAGTAGTGATCATAGGCAAATGTAGTCTTCATAATAACCTCCGTTAAACAAAAAACCGTCTCATCCAGAGACGGTATATGCCGCGGTGCCACTCTGGTTGCCGGTCTCCCGGCCACCTCATCCCGTAACGCTGGCTGCGGGCTGTCCTATGATTTCAGACAGCCTTCTCCCGAATGCGCTTCCCGGGCATTCCCTGCCGGACTTCCACTCTGTTCCGGCTCGCTGTGAGTTCCTGCTGCGGTACTCTTTCGTTCGTTGAATTTAAACTAATACTACGGTTTCCGTTTTTGTTCGTCAAGCAGACCGTACAGCCATGAACCTGTATCCCTGCTTTTCGGGCGCTTCCATGGTATAATGCATAGCGTATGAAACGTGGAAAATTCATTACATTTGAAGGGCCGGACGGCAGCGGCAAGACAACGGTCAGTACGGCTGTGACAGAACTGCTGGAAAAAGCAGGTTATCCGGTCCGCTATACCCGGGAACCGGGCGGCAGCACCATTGCGGAGGAAATCCGGAATGTGATCCTGGATCCGGCCAATACAGCCATGGATGCCAGGACGGAAGCGCTGCTCTACGCGGCCAGCCGGCGCCAACACCTGGTGGAAGTCATCCTGCCGGCCCTGCAGAACGGCACGCATGTGATCAGTGACCGGTTTGTGGACAGTTCGCTGGCCTATCAGGGATGCGGCCGGCATCTGGGCATCGAGGAGGTTTTCTCAATCAACCGGTTCGCGATTGACGAGTGGATGCCGGATAAGACGATTTATCTGGATATTGATGCGGCCACCGGCCTGCAGCGGATTAAGGGACGGTCATTCCTGGACCGGCTTGATCAGGAAGGCCTGAGTTTTCATCAGGATGTCTGGGACGGATATCAGCAGATTATCCGGAAATATGCGGACCGCATGATCATCGTGGATGCGTCGCGGCCGGCGGAAGAAGTCATTGCGGAAGCGTTTCATATCGTCAAGGGACTTCTCGATGAAGAAAGCTGAGCCGAAGGAAAAAGACGCAGCCCTGGCGGCGCGGCAGCAGGCCGAAGAGCGGAATGTCATGCGGCAGCGCCGGATCCGGAACCGGAAGCTTCTGGAAACAGAAGAGCCGGTGGTTTTTGAGGTTCTCAGCCGGGCCTGTGCCGGTGAACTGGCACATGCCTACCTGCTGGGCGGGCCGCGCAATGCCCTGAAGAGCGACGCGGCGGTGCTGCTGGCAGCGAGTATTCTGCTCCATGCGGATCATCTGATCGATGAAGAAGCGCTGCCCCGGGAAGAACAGGTGACCGCCGAGCGGGTCGCAACCCGCAACCATGCCGACCTGCTCGTCCTGGACGGCTACCGCAAGGAAATGATTTCCCTGGAGAAAGTGCAGGCTGTCAGTTCGCTGTTCTCCCGGACAGCGGCGGAAACCGGCGGCCGCAAGGTATATATCATCCTGCATGCCGAAAACATGAGCATCGGCGCAATGAACGGCCTGCTCAAGTTCCTCGAGGAA
>JAEEHG010000044.1 GCA_016280695.1 Solobacterium sp.
CATCCGCTTCCTGATCCGCCCTATGGAAGAAGCCCGCCAGGCAATCAGGGAAGACCGGTATACCGATTTCAAGGAATATACGCTGAAAAACATGAAGCTTGACCAGCGCGGCTTCTGAAAAAAGACAGTTTCCGGAATGCGGAAACTGCCTTTTTTCAGAAGCCGCGCTGGTCAAACTTCATGTTTTTCAGCGTATATTCCTTGAAATCGTTATACCGGTCTTCCTTGATTGCCTGGCGGGCTTCTTCCATAAGGCGGATCAGGAAACGGATGTTGTGGATGGACATCAGGCGCATGCCAAAGCCTTCATTGGTCCGGAACAGGTGATTCAGATAAGCCCGGGTGTAATTCCGGCAGCAGTAACAGTCACATTCCGGATCCAGCGGCCGGAAGTCATCCTTGTACATTGCCTTGCGGATGTTGATGCGGCCTTCACTGGTCAGCAGGGTGCCATGGCGGGCCAGCCGGGTCGGCAGGACGCAGTCGCACATATCAATATTCAGCGAGATCGCCTCCAGCAGGTCATTGACAGCCCCGACCCCCATCAGGTAGCGGGGTTTGTCAAGCGGCAGGGCAGCCTGGGACCACCGCACCATGCGCACCATTGTTTCCTTGTCCTCCCCGACGGAAGTGCCGCCGACGGCATAGCCGGGGAAATCCATTTCGACTAGTTTTTCGGCACAATAGCGGCGCAGATCCTCGTAATCACCGCCCTGGACAATCCCGAACAGGGCCTGCTCATCCGGCCGGCTGTGAGCCTTCCTGCCCCGCTCCGCCCAGCGCAGGGTGCGCTCCATGGACGTTTTGGCATATTCATAACTGGCCGGATAGGGAATGCATTCATCCAGGGACATGATGATGTCCGCACCGATCTTGTTCTGGATCTGGATGGATTTTTCCGGGGAGAGGAACAGCGTGTCACCGTTCAGCGTATTCTTGAAGGTGACGCCTTCTTCTTTGATCTTCCTGACGTCTGCCAGCGAAAAGACCTGAAAACCGCCGCTGTCCGTCAGCATCGGGCCGTTGTAGTTCATGAACTTCTGGACGCCGCCGGCCCTGTCGACGATGTCCTCGCCCGGGCGCAGCCACAGGTGATAGGTGTTGGCCAGCACAACCCCGGCATGCACGTCATAGAGCTCCTCCGGGGAAACAAACTTGACGGTGGCCTGGGTGCCGACCGGCATGAACATCGGGGTTTCCACATCACCGTGCGGTGTATGAAGGATGCCTGTCCGGGCCCCTGACTGCCGGCAGACATGCGTGATTTCAAACGTTACTGGATTCATAGGAACCTCATTTCCGTACCCAAGTATAGCAGAATACCAAAGAATGTTATAATACGTTTATGAAATCGCAGGAAATCAAAATCAGGAATCTGCCGGTCAGTGAGATCAAACCAAGATCGATCCGCGTCAAGCCGGTGGAAATACTGGTCGCCCTCGTCGCCCTGGGTGTGTATTTCATTTTCCAGCGGAGTTTATTGACCTCGACCGGCATGGTGCTGGTCCTGCTGGGCATCAGCTGTATTATCCTGATGCCGGACCGGACCCTGGTGCAGTTTCTGCCGGACTACATGATCATGTACAACAGCCGGGACCGGGAAATCTGCCAGATGGTTTACTGGGATGAAGTGGTCAGCTGGCAGTATGAATGGCACGCGATGTCGGACCTGCTCGTGGTGACCCTGCTGGACGGCAGCACGCAGTCGGTGGATATGTATTCCAAGCGCAGCGTAGCCAAGTACATGCGGCAGTTCGCCCCGAACAAGGAAAAGAAGAGCAGCAGGAGCAAAGAGGTATAAGAGAATGGTAAAACTGGTCAATAAAGACAAGGTCGAGGAATGCCGCCGCGAGATGGCCAAAGAGCGGGACTATGATGATATGAGCCTGATTTTCACGATGTTCGCGGACAGCACCCGGCTGAAGATCATGAACGCGCTGTTTGTCAGTGAACTGTGTGTCGGTGATCTGGCGGCGCTGCTGGAGATGTCCTCCTCCGCCATCAGCCACCAGCTTTCCAGCATGAAGAAAGCCAAACTGGTGCGGACCAGGCGGGAAGGCAAACTGGTCTACTATTCCATGGCGGATGACCATATCAAGAACATCTATAAGATGGCATTTGAGCATATCCACGAATAAATATGAAGGTAACGGCAATCGATTTTGAAACAGCCAACAGCAGTCCGGCCAGCGTCTGTGCGGTCGGGCTTTCCGTATTGGAAGACGGCATGATCGAACCGGTGCTGGAAACCCTGATCCGGCCGGAGAAGAACGTTTCGGCCTTTTATTACGGCAATATCCGCATTCACGGCATCCGGCCGCAGGATGTGGTGCACGCCCCTGATTTTGTTCAGGTGTACAGGCAGATGAAGCCCCATCTGGAGGGCGGCCTGGTAGCGGCTCACAATGCCCGTTTTGACATGGGCTGCCTGAAGGCTTCATGCCTGAACTGCGGTATTCCCGTGCCGTCATTAAGATACTTTGATACGGTGGAACTGGGCCGCAATGTCTTTCCGGGGCTCGAGCATCACCGGCTCAATGACCTGTGTGAATACCTTGATATCGAACTGGACCATCACCGGGCCGGCAGCGACGCGTACGGGTGCCTGATGATCGTTGCCAGGGTCATGACCCTGACCGGCATCTATGATATTGAGGAAATGCTTCATCAATGCAGAACCAGGATATACACGCTATAATCCATTCATAGAAAGAAGGACAGAACGATGAAAACAGTACTCATGGAATCGCTTGGCATCAGCAATGAACTGCTGGCCGAACTCGAACAGCCGTTTATCGAACAGGGCATGGAGTTCGCTTCATATGACCGGACAACTGACCCGGCTGTGCTGGTCAAAGAAGCGGAAGACGCCGATGTGATGATCCTGGCAAACATGCCGATGCCGGCAGATGTCATCCGCCAGTGCGGCAGACTGAAGTTTATTGACGTTGCTTTTACCGGCGTGGATCATGTCGGTCTTGACGCGGCGAAGGAAAAGGGCATTGCCGTTTCCAATGCATCTGGCTATTCGACCGAAGCCGTGGCTGAACTGGTGCTGGGCATGGTGATCTCCATGTACCGGAATATGCGCCAGGTGGAAGAGAGGGCCCGTACCGGCGGCACCAAGGATGGTCTGGTCGGCTTTGAGATTGCCGGCAAGACGGTCGGTATTGTCGGTCTCGGCAAGATCGGCAGCCGCAGTGCCGAACTGTTCCATGCCTTCGGCGCGGAAGTGATTGCCTATACCCGTACACCGGCCCACAATCATCTGGACTACGTGACCTGCATGAGCCTTGAGGAAGTACTGGCGAAGTCCGACATCGTTGTGCTGCACTGCCCGCTGAGCGACGCGACCCGGGGCATGATCAATGCCGAGCGTCTGGCCATGATGAAGCCGTCTGCCATCCTGGTCAACGCTGCCCGCGGCCCGGTGGTCAACACAAAGGACCTGGCTGATGCCCTCAATGCCGGAACGATTGCCGGGGCGTGTCTCGATGTCTTTGACAAGGAACCCCCGCTGCCGGCTGATGAACCCCTGCTGGCCGCGAAGAACACCCTGGTGACCCCGCATGTGGCCTTTGCGACAAAGGAATCCATGAAGCTGCGGGCCGAGATTGTCTTTGATAATCTGAAGGCATGGCTGGAAGGAAACCAGAAGAACATCGTTTTATAAAAGAAAAGCGGCTGTAAATCTTTTCAGCGAATGAAACATATTTACATTTTCAGCGCTGCTGTTTATAATTGTCTTACTTGAAAAGGAATGCACAACAATGGCTGATTATGAGAACAATGCCTATTTCTGGCTGAAAGTGGACACTCTGTTTCTATCCAGTACGCTGACGATAAGCCGTCACAAGGGGGAAACACATCCGAATTTCAAAAACCTGGTTTATCCGGTGGAGTATGGTCATCTGACCGATACGGCTTCAGATAACGGAGAAGGGGTGTCTGTGTATGTCGGGTCACTGCCGCAGAGCATTACGGCCCTGGTGGTGGCTGCCGATATCCTGCAGAAGACCCTGGATGTGAAGATCCTTCTCGGCTGCACGGAAGCGGAAACCGAGGAAGTGCTGCATTTCCTGAATCAGACCGATTTCCAGAAGACCGTCCTGATCCGCCGTGGCAGCACGATTCCTGCCTGGGGCCTGACTGACAACTGAAGCATATGAAAACCGGATCCCGCAGGATCCGGTTTATTTTTGGATCGGATTGCCGTTGAAGTCCGTATCGATCGGGACACTGTCCAGATCGGTGAACAGGGCCGCGGCTTTTTCTTCGGCCAGATCATACAGCTCCGCAAAGGAATGGCTGTCGGTCAGTTCCGGGTAGTCCACATTCGCGTAGACCTGGTGATCAGGATTGAGCACATCCGGATCTTTCGCGCCCTTGCCGTCCAGCATCATGCCGGTGATCAGTTTGGGCATCCGCAGCAGATTCTCCATCCGGTCGGCCACCCTGTATTTCATGAGGCTGCCGGGTTTCAGGGCCCGGGTCAGCCGGTGGATGCCGAAGATGGCTTCCAGCAGTTTCCGTTCGGAAATATAGGTGCCGAAGATCTCCAGCAGCATCAGGTTGTACATTCTTGCCAGCTTTACGGCGGCGTCCCTGCTTACCTTGAGGTCGTCATGGACACTGTAATTCTCCGGGGTCTTGTTGTGCCGGCGCAGGGCCCAGATATCCAGTTCACCTTCCAGGGCAAAGTGGGCCTCCGAATCGGTGCAGCCGCGCAGTTCGGCATCCCTGCGGGCATAGCTGCAGATGATCATGTGACAGCTTGAATCCAGGGCGTAATGGCACAGATACCCGGCATAATAACTGCGCAGCAGGGGACGTTCCCTTGTGTAGGCGTCCATCCAGCGCAGGACTTCTTCAACTTTCTCCCCGTGCAGGCGGCTGCCGACCCAGGTCAGGGAACCGGGCAGGAAGTAGGCGCGGGAAAAGAAAAAGAGATCAGGCCCCTGGGAGCCCAGGCAGTACAGCGGCAGATCCGTAATGGTTTTCTGCAGTTCTTCCGGCAGCCGGGCATAGACATCCCGGGCGAATTCCACGTGGGTTGTAGCAGCAGGCATGATCTTCTCCTATCGCGATATTCTCTGAATTGTATTCATGATAGCCGGGGGCACGGTCTGCACGGTATGCATGCTCAGTTCCATGCCGGCACAGTATTTGTCGGCGAGGGATACAAGCAGCCCTTCAGCCGTAACCGGCCTGCCTTTGGCGGACGGCCACATGTGGTGCAGGATGCAGTCACGCATGACATCATCGACTTCCACGTATTTTTCGGCATTGGCCAGCGCTGCCACCGGGTGCACAGCGGCATGATGCCCGGGGATCGGCTGGGTTTCCTTCTGGCGCCAGTCATACAGGAAAAAGTCGTGCAGCATCGCTCCGCGGGCTGCGCTGCGGGCATTCAGCCCGGCCCGCCGGCACCACAGGAACGTATACCAGGCCACATTCAGGCAGTGCTGGTAACGGTTGGTGCTGTAGTGATGACGGAACTGTTTCAGTTTCTGGTATTCAGGGATGGCGACGATATCGCAGACATCCTCCAGAAATTCCATTGCTTCTTCATCCTGGTAATCCAGGAAATCACGTTTTGAACCAAGGACAAATGTCATTCCTATACCTCCGAGGCCTTTAACAGAATAGCATTGTTATTCAGTACATTCAATGAAAAACGGAGCTTAACGCTCCGCTGCAAGCTGATCCTGTACGGTTCTGATCCGTCTGGCCAGGCCGGCTGCCTGCGCTTTCGGCAGGGAACACAGGGCAATCCGGATGCCGCCGTTTACCCTGACGGTATAGATGTGATTGTCCATGAGGGCCCGGAACATCTCTGCGGCAAAGGCAGGATCCTCATATTTCAGGGTGCAGAAGAAGCCTTCCCGGTACGGATAGAGTTCCAGACCGCATTCCGCCGCTTCCTGCAGGAAGATCTCACTGCGCTCTTTCAGCAGGCTGACCCCGGCCTGTATTTCTTCTTTCAGAGTGTCCCGGTCTGCGGTGACAGCCCAGGCAAAGCATTCCATGGCGGCATTGTTGACATTGGACCAGGTCAGCCGGGCTGTTTTCTCCAGGATGATCTCGATATTCCGGACATCTTCCTGCCGGCGGGCCAGCAGGATGGAGGCCCCGCAGCGCATGCCGTAGGCAGTCATAGTCTTCGAAATACTGAAGAGGATATTCACCATGACACTGTCACTGATCCGGTCCAGGTGCCGGCAGAAACTGCTGCGGGCGGCCGGGTCATTGACAAAGTCGAAATAGGCGACATCAACGATCATGACGACCGGGCAGGTTTCCGATACTTCGTTGACCAGATCAATCAGAATATCCCATTCACCGTCGCTGAGGGAATAGCCGGTCGGATTGTTGCAGGGCGTATTGAGCAGGAAGACAACCCGGTCCTGTCGGCGGCTGACGTCTGTCATGGCCTGCCGCAGGGAGGCAAAGTTGAAGTGCTCATCCGCAAACATCTCGTAGGTGCGTATCCGCAGGCCGTTATGGCCGGCCATGGCGGCGTAGGAATTCCAGGCAATCCCCGGCAGGATCACGGTTTCACCCGGATCCAGGAAGGTATTCATGGCTGCCCACAGGGCCCCGGTGCCCCCCGGGGTTGCGATGACGGTGCGGTGCAGGGTGCGGACATGGTCTTCCAGCACCCATGCGGCCACAGCCTCACGGAATGACGCATTGCCAGTAAAGCTTTCGGCATAGCGGGCTTTTGACCGGGCGGCCATCGCGTCAAAGTGCTCATAAACAGACGGAAAGGCGATGATCTTCTGCTGATCATCGCACAGGGTTCCAATGCTTGCCTGCACGACAAGGTCACCGTTGACCTCACGGTCATGGCGGGCCCGGGCGGCAGTGGCAAATGAAATATCAGCCAGCGGTGTCAGATCCGCGGACTTTCTGTGAAAACGCACGGTTATTCCCCGTCTTCCGTAAACAGGTAAGTGCCGATGCGGACCATGTTGGAACCGCAGTCAACAGCGATCGGATAGTCATCGCTCATGCCCATGGACAGGTAACGGATCTGATCCGCCCCGAATTCCTTCTGCAGGCTGAGGAACAGTTCGCGTCCCTGTTCAAAGATCCGGCGGATTTCCGCTTCGTCCTCGGTGTGGGGGCCCATGGCCATGATGCCTTCGATTTTCACATACGGATATTCCCGGCATGCCCGGATGAATTCCACGGCTTCCGCGGCTGCCAGACCGGTCTTGTTTTCATCTTCCAGGGCCAGATGAAACTCGGCGAAGCACGGCATCACCTTGTTGATCTTGGCACATTCCTTGTTGATCTCCTTGGCCAGTTTCAGGGAGTCGAGGGACTGGATGCGGGCAGCGTAGGGAGCCAGCTGGCGGACCTTGTTGGTCTGCAGGTGACCAATCATCTGCCACTGGATATCAGCAGGCATGACCTGGGCCTTGGCGGTGAGATCCTGGACGTGGTTTTCCCCGAAGATCCGCTCGCCTGCCGCATAGAACGGCATGATTTCCTCAACAGAATGACGCTTGGTGACAACACACAATTCAGCCTTTCCGGCAATGATTTCCTTTACTTTATCGTAATGATTCATAATCTTTACCACCCCGGGAAATTATAACATCAGACATGCTATAATGACACTGGTTTGGAAGTGATGGGATATGAATCATAAGGAATTATTCAATGGTGTCTGGA
>JAEEHG010000045.1 GCA_016280695.1 Solobacterium sp.
CCTGAAATGACGGCGTCCGCGGACGTGTTTTCTCCTCAGAACTGGGCAAAGAGGCTGCCGAAGCCGCCGGTGTGAATCACCACGGAATCACCGTCGACTTCACCCCTGCGGATCATGTCTTCGTAACCGACCAGCAGCTTGGCGTTGTAGATATTCTCGATATGGATGCCTTCCCGGCGGGTAAAGTCAAACACCATCTGTGCACTTTCCGGGGTATTGATGCCCCAGCCTTCACCGCGGTAACGGACCACGATATCGGCCGCGTCCATGATTTCATGCGCAAACGGCATGCCGGTGATTTCCTCCATCTCGGCAATGGCGGAATGAATGTGTTCACAGAGCACCGTTTCATCGTCTTCCACGCTGATGATGTGCACCCTGAACGGGAAGTCCAGCAGCGCGTTTCCGTAAATCAGGCCCGAAGCGATCCCCGCGTTCCCGCCCGGCGCGAAAACATGCCGGATATCGAGGCCCATGGCAGTGAACTGTTCTTTCATTTCAATTATGGCATTGGCATATCCTAGGGCGTTGATCCCGCCGAAGCCGCGGATCAGGTACGGTTTGTCGCCGCGCTGCTTCAGCTGTTCCAGCACTTCAAAGGCATGCTGTTCCCGGATGGAACTGTCGCAGGCCCCCATCCAGATCCGCTCAACTCCCATGATATCGTTGAGCAGGACATTGCCCTGCCGCTCAGCCGGTTCATCGGAATTGTGCAGGATGACGCACTTCAGTCCCGCATGTGCGGCACAGGCCGCGGCCAGGGAACAGAAATTGCTCTGGGCCCCGCCCGAAACGAGGATCGTGTCGCAGCCTTCGGCCTTGGCTGCCCCGAGGATGTACTCCATGCAGCGGACCTTGTTCCCGCCGGCGCCGATCCCGGTCAGGTCATCCCGCTTCAGGTACATTCCGTGCGCGGCATGCAGATAGTTTTCTTCATTGGTCAGCCGGGTGAGCGGTGTGGGCAGGCATGCCACCTTTTCCCGCGGCAGTCCGGCCATGACTTCTTCAAAACGCATTGTTGTTTCCTCCTGTTTCTTAAGCACGCAGTCCGGGTTATTTCCGGATGATGTCGACGACTTCACCGATATACATGCGGTGGGCCGGTTCACTGCCGTAATACTTTTCCCTGACAGCCTCCGGGAAGGCGGATACGTCCAGGTCCTGGCAGTAGATCTTCCGGCAGAGCAGGGTTGCCTCAGCTTCCGCATACATCACCGTTTCGCCGGCCGGGCACGGGGTCAGGCCGGCTTCCCTGTCCTTGTCCATATCCCGTCCGGACTTCGAGCCCATGATGCCGTGGGCACCGCGGTATTCCTCTTTCAGGAACCCGACGGTGAAGTACTCACTGTTCTCCATGAAGCCGTATGTGTGGCGGTTGGGTCTGACATAGACAGTGACGACGGGCTTGCCCCAGAGGGTGCCCATGCCGCCCCAGCTGATGGTCATGGCGTTGTGGTTCTCCATGGTGCCGGCACACAGCAGACCCCATGTTTTGTCGTACACGCTGAAGATGTCGGTTGTGAATTCTTTCATTTCGGTTATTCCTCCGTATTCCTGATGATATCGATGACTTCCCCGATGTACATGCGGTGAACCGGTTCGGCAATGTAGTGTTCTGTCACGACATCGGCCGGAACCTGATCGATATTGAAGTCCTGGCAATAGATTTTGCGGCAGAGCAGGGTGACGGCGACTTCGGCATAGGTGACGCTTTCACCGGCCGGCACCGGGGTCAGCCGCGCGTCCCTGTCCTTGTCGGTATCCCGCCCGGATTTTACCCCCATGATGCCATGAACCTTTTTCAGCTCTTCCGGCAGGAAACTGACGGTAAAGTATTCGTTTTCCTCCATGAACTGATATGTATAGCGCAGCGGGTTGACATAGACAGTGACGACGGGCCTGTTCCAGAGGATGCCCATGCCGCCCCAGCTGATGGACATGGCATTATGCTTCTCCATGGTGCCGGCGCACAGCAGGCCCCAGCGCTTGTCAAACCGGGTAAAGATATCGGTGCTGAATTCCGTCATGTTATTGTTCCTCCAGCAGCCGGCTGAGCACGGCCAGGAAAGCCTCTGCGTCCGCGGAAGCTTTTGCGGCTGCCATCTTCGGGGAACCGCCCCCGGTAACGGCAAAGTGCTGTTTCAGGCCGTCCAGCAGGACGCGGGCTTTGTTTTCAGAAGAAATCAGGGCAAACAGGGTCTCTGTTTCCTGCGGGCAGTACAGGACTTTCGTGCCGCTGACCCCGTTCATGATGACCTGGGCAATGGACCGCAGTTCGTTAAGATCACCGGCCGCGGTTTCAATGACTGTTTCCGGCCGGGTTTTCAGCGCTTCCGCCTTCAGGGCGGCTGTTTCCTTCCGCAGTCCTTCGATTTCCTTTTTCATCGTCCGGTTGAGAGTCTGCAGGTGGACAGCAGTTTCGATCATCTCTTCACCCTTGGCACTGAGTGTACGGCCGACTTCCTCCATAATCCGATGGTATTCCTTGAGGCGCATGGCCGTAACCGGGCCGCAGGTGAAGAATACCTTGGTGCCGCGGCTGGTTTTCTCACTGCCCAGAAGCACAAAACTGCCGATCTCACCGGTGCGGCTGACATGCAGGGTGCCGCAGGGCTGGGTGTTGACATCCGCGATTTCCACCAGGCGCACCTGTTCATACTTCCGGTAGGCCGGATCCGGATAATCCGCGCCCTTGACATAGGTAAAGCGGACCGGGTGATCAGCCGCGATAACGTCATCGATATAACGCTGCACATCAGACAGATCCGCGGCCGGGCCATCGGTTTCATACCACTGGTTTTCCGGGTTGACGCTGAAGGCGATAATGCGCTGGCCGATCTGTTCATAGTAACTGTCCAGGCAGTGCAGGCCGGTCTGGACCGCTGTGTTGAGCAGCCGCAGCGGCCAGTCAACCGCCATTTCAACCGGGTCCTGCAGGATGCCGTCCACCCGGTGGAGAAGCTCATCCCCGTCCCACTTCAAAGCCGTGACCGGCAGTCCGTTGATGGTTCCCCGATCGTCCGGCATACCGCCTTTTTCACCATAGAAGACCGTGTCCTCGAACAGATACCAGCCGTCCCGGATTTCCTTTATCTTCGTGGTGCAGGTGATGCGGTGAAAATCATCATAGTTTACTGTCATACCGGTCTCCTTTTACTCGCTGACAAGTTCCCTGATCAGTTCCGCGTCGATGTTTCCGCCGCTGATGACCAGGGCGATATTTGTGCCGCCGACGCGTTCCGGCTCATCCATGACCGCGGCCACGGTGGTGCAGCTGCCGCCTTCGGCGATATGCTTTTCATTGAGAATCATATGCTTTACGGCCCGCCGGATGGTTTCTTCCTTTACCTCAATGATGTCATCGAGCAGGCTGCCGAGCAGTTCATAGCTCAGTTTGCCGACCCCGCCGACCAGGGCATCGCAGACGGTGTCCCCGGTGACCGGGTATTCTTCATAGAAAACATGTTCCCTGAGGCTGGCAATCATGGCCGGGCAGGCTTCGGTCTGGACGCCGATGACGCGGATATCCGGCTTGACGGCTTTGGCAGCCGCGGCGATCCCGGTAATCAGG
>JAEEHG010000046.1 GCA_016280695.1 Solobacterium sp.
AGTCGGCCCCGTCACCCAGGCAGACAGCCGGCAGGCCACCTTCCAGCGCCCGGCTGCAGTTTGTGGAACCGCCGTGGCCCAGCTTCGGCTCTTCGCAGCCCAGGAACTCGGCAATGGCCATCGCACCCTCGACGATCGAGGCGTGGCTGTCCTGGGTACCGGCGTTGACATCCATGAAGTGCTGGTAATCATAGGTAATCGTGTCCTTGCCCCAGCGCTCGGTTTCTTCCTTGACCGCTTCATCCATGCAGGCAAAGATCTTTTCCTTGAGCTTCATGAGTTCTTCCTGTGAATTCGAACGGAAGTTCAGGGTGATTGTTGCCTTGTTTACGATGGCATGGATGGCCGAGTAGGAACCGGCATAGGCCCCGGTAACCGCGAAGGTTGTCTTCGGATAATCCGGCACCTGGATTTCGGCAATCTTGGCAATAGCCCGGCCGGCTGCGTGCAGCGGGTTGGCAACTTCGCCGAATGCGCCGTAGGCATGGCCGCCCTTGCCGTAGAAGTTGAATTCGTATGTCTGGATACCGGTTGCCTCATAGGTAATTGCCTGGAAACCGGCGCCGTCAACGGAGATGCTGGCATCGAGTTCCGGATGATGCTGCACATAGTACTGCATGCCGCGCAGCGCGCCCATGCCCTCTTCCTGGACCGTGCCGACAAAGTGGATGTCACCCTTGGTGGTGATGCCGGCCTTGTTCAGCCCGCGCAGGGTGGACAGCACAGCAGCGCAGCCTCTGGTGTCATCGGTAATGCCCGGGCAGTAAATCCAGCCGTCCTCCCGGCGGATTTCCAGCGGTGTATCCAGCGCGAAGACGGTGTCCATATGGCCTTCCAGCAGGACATTCTTGCCGCCGCCGGTGCCTTTTCTGACGCCGACCACATTGCCGTATTCATCGATATGCACATCATCAAGTCCCTCTTCCCGGAACATTTCCATCAGCCGTGCGGCTTTCTTCTCTTCATGGAATGTCGGGGCCGGGATCAGGGTCAGTTCAATCTGCTTCTGGATGATGTTCTCCTGATCATCCTCCATGAACTGCAGGGCTTCCTGAACCTTGGCATCTGCGGTGACTGCCTTCAGGGCAGTGCTGACGTTTTCTGATACCTTATACTCCATAGTTTTCCCTCTCTTTTCTGTTTTAATCTTAGCATAAACACATAAAAATCAGTGCTTACATGCAGTTGTCCCTGCAGTATAATCATTTTTATGAAAAACAACAGGATACGCACCGGTATATTCCTTCTCTACCCGGTCTATGAAATCATTCAGGCACCGTTTATCTACATCACTTCCTGGGCTCTTGACTCCGGTTTCCGCGAGGACCTGCTCAGCATCCTGATCGGCGTCAGCTTCGCCGCTGCCTTTGCCGGCCAGTTCCTCTGGGGCATTCTCTCCGACCGCATCCGCAGCACCAGGAAGATCTTCCTGCTGTGCATGCTCCTGTCAGCCGTCGACTTCGCGGTGGTCTGGTCAGCCCGCAGCGACGCGGTCTTTGCCGTCTCATATACACTGCTCGGCCTGTTTGTGTCACCGATGCTGTCGATCATCGACGCCTGGGCCCTGGACCTGTTCGATTATGAAGGAACCGCCTACGGCAATGCCCGTTCTGTCGGGGCTGCCGGCTTTGCGGCGGCCATGCTCGGCATGGGCTATGCCATCCGGTTCTGCGGCTATATCATGATTCCGATTATTGCCGTGCTGTTCTCACTGATCGCGTTTGTAATCGGCCTGCTTCTGCCGGATAAGAAAGGCGGCCGCAGTTCTTCCCAGGGCATGAGTGCCGCTGACTTTGCGGCCATCATGCAGGCCCGCGGCTTCCTGTTCCTCATGGTCATTATTTTCCTGCTCGGGCTGACCATTGCCCCGCCCAACAACCTGAAGATCATGCTCATCCAGCAGGCCGGCGGGGATGTCAGCATCATGGGCGTGGATAATTTCCTCGGCTATGCCGTCCAAGCGGCCATGTTTGCCGTGGCCGGGCATCTGCATCCGCGTCGTCCGTATCTCATGTTCGCCCTGTTTATCCTGATGACTGCGGCAGGGCTGGCCAGTGCGGCCTTCGCCGCCGATATCTGGATGATCTTCCTGTCGACCCTGCTGATTTACGCAGCCTGGTCGGTGCAGATCACCCTGCTGCGGCAGATCATCGCCGCCATGGTGCCGGAACGCTTCCATACCACCGCCATTTCCATCAGTGACGCCGCCTTCACCCAGCTCTCCGGCTTCATCGGCCTGGCCGGCGGCGGGGTTGTCCTGGGCCTGTTCAACCTGAAGACACTGATGCTGCTGTGCGTGGCCGTATCACTGCTGTCCTTTGTTTTGATGCTGGTGCTGGCAGCCCGGCAGAAACAGGCAGAATAATGGTATATAATACAGACAATGAAAAGTCTGAAGAAACGCATATTCGATATCATTCAGATCGGCCACCGGGAAGACCTTCCCAGTGTTGCCTTTGATATTTTCATTGTCCTTGTCATCCTCACGAACATTACAGTCATTTTCCTGGAAACATTTGATGAGATGGCCCCGTATGCCGGTATTCTGAACTGGCTGGATACGATCACCATCAGCATCTTCATCGTTGAATACGGCCTGCGCATCTGGACCGCCGAATACCTTTACCCGCAGCTGACCCGGAACCAGGCCAAGCGTCGGTTCCTGTTCTCCTATGACGGCATCGTGGACCTGCTGACCATCCTGCCGTTCTTCTTCCTGTCCGGCTTTGTCGTGTTCCGGATGCTGCGGGTGGTGCGTATTCTGCGCCTGTTCCGCATCAACGGCACGTATGATTCCTTCAACGTCATCACTTCGGTCCTCTATGAAAAAAAGAACCAGCTGGCCTCTTCGCTGTTCATCCTGCTGGTGCTGATGCTGGCGTCCAGCCTGTGCATGTACAGCGCCGAACACGATGTCCAGCCGGAAGTCTTCCGGAATGCCTTCTCCGGCATCTGGTGGAGCATGAGCACCCTGCTGACGGTCGGTTATGGAGATATCTATCCCATTACCGAACTGGGCCGGGCCATGGCAATTGTCATCTCCGTCCTCGGCGTCATGGTGGTGGCCATCCCCACCGGTATCATCTCCGCCGGCTTTGTCGAGAACTACACCGAAGCGGCCAACAGTTCCGCCCCGCTTGATTTCCAGCTGAAAACCATCCGGGTGGATATCGACAGTGAATGGCTGAATAAAACCGTGAACGAAGTCAAAGAACTGGCAGGTTACCAGATCCTGCTGGTCAAGCGTAACGGTGTAACGTTCCCGCCCCGGGAGGAATATCATATCCGCCAGGATGATGAACTGGCCGTATACCGGGAAGGAAAAAACAGCTGACTGAAAAAGAGGTGCCACGCACCTCTTTTATTGTTCCGGTTATCCTGCCGCAGGCATCATCAGATAAACCCCATGGCAATCAGCAAGGCCCTTATTGCCTCCTGGATGTAAAACTCTGGCTCTGATGCCATTCTGTCATATGTTTCTTTGATAATTATCCACACTTCGCGCGCTGTACAGTTTTTCAGGTTGTAGCTGTATCCGTCATTATCGTATACAGGGAATCTTATTGTCATCGCCGATTCGTCAAACTGCACACGATTTTCATCAATTATCCCTTCCTGTTCAACTGTCTGGATTGAATAATTGCTCGAGCTGCCTGAAACAAAATCATAGGCCGGCGAAATTGCATAGGATGTGTCATTTGCATCAACATCAATGTGCACGTCAACTTTGTCACCCCAGTTGAAGCTGAGCCGCCATCTGTTTTCATCCGCCTGTTCGACCGTGTAATAAGCCGGATCGACATTGTTCACCTGCACCTTCAGACCGTATCTGATAATGCCGATCTGAGCTGCTTCAGCGTAAAAGCAGTCTGAAATCAGAACAACTTCAACCGGATCAACCGTCAGGGTTCCGTTTACGGTGTTGACCGTGAACTCACCGGTTACATCCTGGCCGGCCTCGTCATACACCGTATAGGAAGAAATTACATTATCACTGGTGTCGGCATCTGTCTGGCTGCCGGTGCAGACCGCGGTGCATGTATATCCTGACGGCAGGCCATATATCGAATAGGAAATGACTGTCAGCGGTTCGCCGTCATAGACCTTGCTGCCGGAATCCGCGGTTATGGTAATTTCCCTGACATCCGGCTCAGCGGGCGGATCAGGATTGTTATCCGGCTTTGCCGTCGGGGCCGGCGGTGTGTCCGGATAAACCGGATAATATACCGGTGCTTCCGGCTGGCTCGGCCGGGATGCTGTCATCGCCGTAACCGTCAGGGTGCCGAGTTCCTCCGTTATGACATAGTTCTCAGGCTTGCCTGTGCCCCAGTCTATTTCATATGTATTGAGGCTCTGGCCGACCGTGGTCCGGCTGCCGGTTGCCTTGACACTGATGCCTTCAGCCGCCACGGCCGGATTGTCATCTGATTTAATTCCGGCCTGTGCATTGGTCAGCGGTGTGCCGTCATAAACCTTGGCGGCGCTGCCTGTCCAGATGGTAATGGGGGCCGGTTCAACCGTCAGGGTTCCGTTCACTGTATGAATCACTGAGAAGTGATCGGTGACATCTTCACCGGCTTCGTTGCGGATCACATACTGTATAATTGCATTTTCGCTCGTTCCCGCGTCTGTCTGGGAACCCTCAACGGTAACATCCGCGCTGAAGTCCTCGGGCAGTCCCTCAACCAGCACGTCAGACGCTGCTGTGAGCGGCTCGCCGTCATAGACCTTATCGGCACTCGGGGCACTCAGTGTGACTGTTTCATCGAACGTCCAGTTACCGTCCGCGCTGCGGTCCTCTTCCACGGCCGGGCTTTCACCCGCATTGCGGGCATTCCCGGGATCGGAGTTCCGGCTGCTGCAGGCAGTGCTGAAAAGAAGTGCGGCAGAGATCAGGCAGTTCACCAATGTGCGGTGTTTTCCTGGGTGTTTCATGACAGAACCCTCCTGACTACAGATAATCTTATAAAAGATAGTACCAGTGATTAAATAATACTATAAATACTGCCGATACTGTAATTTGTTCACCGGTTTCTGCATAAAAGAAAAATGGCTGTTTCAGCCATTGATTCTTGTCTGCAGCGGTTTGATCCTCTTCAGCATCAGCCCGGCCGTGTAGCCGGTAATCATGCCCATGGGCACCGAACCGGCCAGCAGATACGGCAGGATCGTCATGATCATCGGCTGCCGGTAGAAGGTCATGACCACCAGCACCTGCCCGACCGAGTGGGCAATCGAGCTGATCACCGAAGTAAACAGCAGGGAAGCCTTCATGTAATCCAGAATTATCAGCACCAGGCTGGAAAGCACCACCCCGCCCAGACTGATCCAGAACGTGCTGCCGAACAGCAGGCCGCGCAGCAGATTCCCGATGACAACCCGCATCAGATTGACAATGATCATGTCCCTGACGCCGAGGAACCGGATCGTGACCAGGGCGATGATATTGGCCAGGCCGACACGGATCCCGAATGCCAGCGAGCCGATGTATATAGATTCCACCATGTTCAGGACAATCGCCATGGCGCTCAGCAGTGTCAGATAGACAAAATGACGTGTTTTATTCATTCCCATCGTGTTTCACCATGACTATGACTTCATTCGGCATGCATACAATCGGCAGCTCTTCTTCCGGGCTGACCCAGCCCATATTGGCACAGATATGATTCGGACAGTTTTCATTGGTTACCCGGTACTTTCCGTCCTTTACTTCCACATCGAGTTCCCCGTAGGAACCGTGCACATGATAGACAGCGTCCTTTGCCGGATCGAACTCATACAAGACTTTGCCCTGATGTTCTATGGTGACCAGGACTTCAGGTTCTTTCCGGCCAAACGGATTCTTCATCAGAAAGACTGCCAGCAGGGATGCCGCCAGCAGGACCGCGATGATGATTTTCTCTGTCTTTTTCATGTTCAGAAATTATATCACGCCCCGGTGCATACAACACCGCCGTTTTCCAGAACGGCAAAATAATCCGGGTAACTCTTGGCAACGCATGCCGTCCCGGTGAGGGCTACCGGGTCGTTCAGCCGGGCAGCCATAAGGCTGAGGGCCATGGCAATCCGATGGTCATCATGGCAGTCCAGGTCTGATGCGGGCTGATGCGGCTGCTGTGAGGCAATGATGACTTCATCGTCCAGAACAGTCATCACAATGCCG
>JAEEHG010000047.1 GCA_016280695.1 Solobacterium sp.
AAGCCGTTCCAGGGAATCTTCGACATCTTTCCGGACCGCCGCCGCCCGGTGATCCCGGTTAACCGTATACCCGTCACGCACATACTCGAACTCGCCGCCTTCATTGCGCCAGTTCAGGCTGCACTTGGTCTGCAGGATAAAGCGGTCCCGCCGGCCCTTCAGGGCCTGGCCCAGTACGGTTTCACTGTGGCCGATGCCGTAGACCGGGGCTGTATCAATGTAGTTGATGCCCAGCTCGTAAGCGTCATCCAGCAGGTTTTCCACCATCCGCACGTCAACCGCCATATCCGACCAGACATTGCCGGCCCCGAGGCCCCATGCCCCGAAGGATACCTGTGATACTTCGATGTCGGTATTACCCAGTTTCTGATATTTCATATCGTTTCTCCTCAGCTGTTTACAGACACATCCGCAGAATGGCTTCGGAATCCTGCGGGGACAGCGGGATCCAGGAATTGCTCAGCCGGCCCTTCCGGTCCGCATGGACTGCCATCTCGGTAAAATGCTCATCGGTAATGCCCAGTTCGCCCAGGGTCATCGGCAGGCCGGCTTCCCTGAAGAAGTTCTCCAGTGCGGCAATACCCTGTTCCGCCAGCAGCTGCTCATCCGTTCCGGCCAGACCCCATACATTGCGGGCAAACCGAACCAGCTGCGGCCGTACCTGTTCCGGATCCTTCGCCAGGATGTAACGCATCCACTGCGGTGTCAGGATGGCCAGGCCGGCCCCGTGGGTAATGTCATACCAAGCCGAGAGTTCATGCTCCAGCGCATGGCATGGCCAGCCGCTCCACTTCTTGCCGTATTCCGGAATGCCTGAGCAGGCAATCGAGGAAGCGCTCATCAGGCTGGCCCTGGCCGCGTAGTTGTCCGGTTCCTTCAGGACAACCGGCAGGCATTTGATGACGGTCTTCAGCAGCGCCTCGGCAATCGCATCAGACAGGATGCTGTCGGTGGTTTCCGCGAAGTAGCCCTCCATGACATGGCTCATGATATCGACTGAGCCGGCTGCCGTCTGATAGGGTGATACCGTAAATGTATATGTCGGATCGCAGATCGACACCGCCGGATATGTATAGCTGCCGCCGAATTTTTCATTGGTTTCAGGGTTGGAGATCACCCCGCCGCCGTCATACTCGGAGCCGGTCGCGCTGAGCGTCAGGATATCCACCAGCGGCAGCGCTTTCCGCCCTTCCCGGGCGGTCAATACCATCTCCCAGAAATCGTCGCCTTCATAGAAGGTCCCGACGGCAATGGCTTTGGCACAGTCAATGACACTGCCCCCGCCGGCCGCCAGAATTACATCAATATTGTTCTCCCGGCAGAGCAGAGCGCCTCTGGCTACCGAGGAAATCCGCGGGTTGGGTTCGATCCCGCCGCATTCCACGACGGTAAAATCCTTCAGCAGGTCCATGATCTGATCATAAAGACCTGTCTTTTTGATCGATCCGCCGCCGTAGCATAACAGCACCCGCTTCCCGTAACCGACCAGGATTTCCGGCAGATGTTTGATCTGCCCTTTCCCGAACAGAATCTTTGTCGGTATATCGTGCGTATAGTTTTCCATAGATGTTCTCCTCCAGATTACAGACGGATGTGAAATGTACTGAACGCGCTGCCGGACGTCGTGATCATGAAAACAATCAGATCCGGCCACCAGGGAAAATGCAGTACGGTAAACAGCAGGGATGCCGCAAGATAGATCACGGACCCGGCCGCGAAACGGATCAGGTGTGCAAAGACAAAACTCTGCCGTTCCTGCGGTGTGGCCGCTTCCGCCGCTTCGCTTGTCACCCCATTGATCAGCCGGACACTGTCTGTCACCATGATCATGCCCAGCAGGACAAGTATCATGATGTCGGTCAGGTTGAAAACAATCCTGATCATCAGGGTCTCGTCCCCGAGCGGCAGGAACATGACCGCCGCCAGCAGCAGGCTGTACAACAGAAGCCAGATGATCAATACGCGCCATTCTTTTCTCATGGCTTCATTTTAGCATGTGCTGTTCGGCGCAAAAGAAAAACTGCACGTGGCAGTTTTCCGGATATTGATTACAGGATTTCCGCTTCGGAATACTTCGCGACCTTGCCGCTGAGCGTGATGTCCATGCCTTCCTGGTGGCAGTACAGCACCCCGCCCCGGCGGCTGGCCTGATACGCGACCAGGTCTTCCTTGCCGAGCCGTTCACTCCAGTAGGGAATGATGTGGCAGTGGCCGGATCCGCAGACCGGGTCTTCCGCCACCGACAGCTTCGGCGCAAAGGAACGGGACACGCAGTCGTAGTCCTTTCCGGGCGCGCTGACGTGGAGCAGCAGGCCGTCCAGCCGGGCAACCTTCGCCTGGTCAACCGTCATGTTCCGCACAATCTCCTCATCTTCATAAATGCACAGCAGATCGCGGGCCATGTATGCCTTTACCGGCCGGTAACCGGTCGCTTCTTCCATGGCATCCGTAACCGGCACTTCTTCCAGTTCGTAGGCCGGGAAGAACATGTCGAACATATCCCCGTTTCTTCTGACCACCAGTTCCCCGTGCAGGGTATCATAATGAACTTCCTGCAGTTCCGGTTCATAGTACGTCATGATGACAAACGATGTGCCCAGGGTCGCATGGCCGCAGAAGTCGATCTCACCGCCCGGCGTGAACCAGCGCAGGTGGTAATGATCCCCTTCCTTTACCGCAAAAGCAGTTTCGGAGAGATTGTTCTCCATGGCTATTTTTGTCATCAGTTCATCACTGATCCATTCCGGCATGACACATACGGCCGCCGGATTCCCGGTAAATACCTGATCTGTAAACGCATCAACGATATACTGTTTCATTTCTTTCTTCTCCTTCTCGCAGTAACAATGTACAATGACAACGAAATACATACAATCTTTATATTGTATGCACAACAATCAGGAGGTACTGCCATGCCGGTTAATTCATTTGATGATTATCCCCTGTCCTGGAAACCGGACAGGACCGCGCTTGCGAAACCGTATTACCTGTCCCTGGCTGCCGATCTGGAACGGCGGATTGTCAGCGGCGAGCTCAAAGCCGGGACGAAACTGCCGCCGCAGCGGGAAATCGCCGACTATCTGGACATCAACTATACGACCATCACCCGGGTATATGAACTGCTCAAAAAGAAAGG
>JAEEHG010000048.1 GCA_016280695.1 Solobacterium sp.
CCGGGCCGGTACATTCGGCACCCTGGCCACCGCGGAATATACCGCGGCCAAGGCCTGCGAACACCTCTGTCAGCATTTCCCGGAAATCGAGATGATCCGGGAAGACGAGATCCGCCACGGCGATGAACTGCTTGCCATGCTGAAACAGTAATCTCTGAAAACAGGCGCAACGCCTGTTTTCTTTATAACGATTTTTAATTCCCCTATAAAAAGTCCCGTTTTCCCCCTCTATATGCAGGCATGTTATAATATCTGCAGGTTTCTTCCGGTTCATGACCATTTTTATATATGCTGTCTGCCGCCTGCAGATTCGTTTTGATTACATCCGGAAGAGAGGAATAGCGATGGAAAACAGAAAACTGCCACAGTATATGCGCATTGCGGCGCTGATCGCCGCTGAAATTGCCCGCGGTGAACTTCCGGAAGGGAAGCGCCTGCCCGGGATGTCGGTTCTTTCCTCTTCGTTCGGTGTTTCTCCGGAAACGATCAGGAAAGCGCTCAGCCTGCTGGCCGACATGCATATCGTACAGATCCGTGAAAGCCGGGGCACTTATGTGCTGTCCGCCGATCAGGCCCATGATTATCTGCAGACCATCCAGATCCGGCAGAACCAGATGTCACTGAGCAACCGTCTCGGTGAACTGTACCGGCAGTATACCGAACTCGGCCGGGAGATGGTCGAGATCAGCTCCCAGCTCGTCGCTGCCAGCGCTTCCCCGCTGCCCGGTGACCAGGCCCTGCCGAATTATGAAGTCCGGGTTCCGGCTGATTCCGACAAGATCGGCATGACCATCGGCGAACTGCGCTTCTGGCAGTGCACCGGCGCAACGATTGTGGCCATCAAGCGCGGGCAGGACGTCATGGTATCCCCCGGTCCCTACACCCATCTGCACGCCAATGATATCCTCGTTTATGTCGGCTCACCGGCCTGCAAGGAATCCGTGGAACTGCTGCTGTCACCGGGCAAGTCCGAATCCCTCTACAGCATCCAGGAACAGATTTTCGAGGCTATTCATGCCCGCGAACTGTATATTATTGCCGAAGCCCTGGGCGCCAAGCTTGGGGACCTGTCCGATTTCTCCCCGATGACCCACGGCATGACCAACCGCTCCTTCCTGTTTACGTGCAAAGGGGAAAAGTATATTCTCCGGATTCCTGGCGAAGGCACCGAGAATCTGATCGACCGCCGGCAGGAGGAGGGGGACTATGATGTGTTCCGCGGCACCGGCCTCTGTGATGATGTTGCTAACATGACCCCGGAAAACGGGCTGAAAGTCACCCGTTTCCTGAACAACGTCCGCAACTGCGACCCGTACCGGAAAGAAGATGTCAAAGCCGCCATCCGCCTGATGCGCCGCTTCCATGAAATGGACCTGAAAGTCGGGCATGAATTTCGTATCCTGGATCATATCAATTACTATGAATCCCTGTGCGGGCAGCCTTCCGGGTATTCTGATTACGCAAAGACCAAGGAAAAAGTGCTGCGCCTGCATGACTTTGTCATGGCCCACCAGAGTCCTTTATGCCTGACCCACATTGACGCGGTGCCGGACAACTTCCTGTTCTATTCGCATAAGGGTGAGGAAGGCCTGCAGCTGACCGACTGGGAATATGCCGGCATGCAGGACCCCCATGTGGACATTGCCATGTTCTGCATCTACAGCGAGTATGACCGGACCCGGATCGACCGGGTGATTGATCTGTACTTCAACGGCCAGTGCCCGCCGGAAACCAGGGCCAAGATCTACTGCTACATTGCGGCCTGCGGCCTGCTCTGGAGCAACTGGTGTGAGTACAAGCGGAAGCTTGGCGTGGAATTCGGCGACTATGCCCAGGCCCAGTATGACTATGCCCGGACCTATAGCGACATCGCTGCCGGGGAAATCAGCCGGCTGGGACAGGTCTGATAAAAAGTACGGGCGGATCATGTGATCCGCCCTTTTTTCATTCAGTTATTTCCCGGAGTTTTATCCGGCAGCGCAGCATCCCCGTACCGGCCGCCGCGCACCACGACAGGCCCTCCGCATAGGCGATCACGGTCCAGCCAAGCGGTGCCTTCAGCAGATAGGACAGCATGATCCGCAAGCCCAGCTGGAACATCATATTCCCGGCAGTAAAGCGCACATCACCGTAGCCCTGCAGGAACCCGTGGAACGCTTCCATCAGCGCGCAGACCGCATAGAACTGTCCCAGATGCCGGAAGAACGCCGCCCCCATCTCCCGGACCGGTGCCGAGACGCCGAAGATACCGATCAGCGGGTTGCCGAAGACCCGTACAAATACAGTCATGACTGCCGCAAAACACACGGACATGACCAGTCCGGCCCGGAACACACCGCGGGCTTTTTCCGGTTCTGCCGCTCCCAGCTTCTGCGATACCTTGGCCGCAATTGCCGCCCCGAGGCTGCGCACCGGCGAAATCAGAATGGTATCCACCCGGTAGGCGGTGGAAATCGCGGCGATGACACTGACCCCGAAGCCGTTGCGGAACCCGGTCAGGATCACTTTCCCGGCCGAAGCAGCGCCGCCCTGCAGCATCAATGGCAGTGCGTAGAACATCCCTTCCCGGAACAGTTCCCAGTCTTTGCCTTCCTGCCGCAGACCTTTCAGCAGGAACGGTTCGTGCCGCAGCACATATGCCAGCAGGTACAGCGTCATGACACCCTGCGTCAGGAACGTCGCTGCCGCGGCCCCGCCGACCCCCATACGCAGACCGGCCACAAACACCCAGTCCAGGACAATGTTGGCCAGCCCGGCCCAGATGACCGCCCGGAACGGTGCCCGGCTGTTGCCCATCGCCCGCAGGAGGGCTGCCAGGATATTGTATAAGCCGAGAAACACCAGCCCGCCATAGAGCCAGCGCAGGTACAGCACGGTGTCAGAAAGGATCTCAGCCGGCGTTTCCAGCAGCGTCATCAGTTTCCCGGCAAACAGGATGCCGGCCACGGCCAGGAGTACGCTGCACACCGCTGCCAGCCGGACATACGTGACGGACAGCCGGTGCAGGCGCTCCCGGTTCCCGGCCCCATAGTATCTGGCTGCCAGTACGGTCAGTCCGGCAGATGCCCCCAGGATCAGGTCCAGCAGGAGGTTATAGCAGCTGTTTGTCGTCCCGATTGCCGCCAGGGCCTGTTCGCCGGCAAAATTGCCAACGATCAGCGCGTCGGCCCAGCTGAACATCTGCTGAAAAACCGCGCCCAGGATCATCGGGATGCTGAAGCGCAGCAGTTCCATGGCTGTACCGGCGTATGTTTCCCTGTTCATAATGCTGTCATTATAAACCTTTCAGATGATTTATCAGAAACTTTATGCTGTTCTCAATTGTAAAATACGCTATAATTAGTGATATGCTGATGCAATTCGGCAGAACAGGAGACAGAATATGAAACCAATCGGAAGTTCCGACAAAATGCAGCTGATCCGCAGTGATATCCGCGGCCGTGTCTACGAAAAATCCCTGGAGATGATCAAACAGGGCATCCATATTACCAGACTGAATACCGGCAATCCGGCCACCTTCGGCTTCGGCATGCCTGACAGCGTCAGAAACGCCCTGCTGAACAACGCCGACAAGGCCGTCGCATACTGTGATCCCCGCG
>JAEEHG010000049.1 GCA_016280695.1 Solobacterium sp.
ACCGGCAGCAGGATCAGCACAGATGTCAGGATGATTGTATTCCGTTCAGTTTTCAGTTTTCTCATCGGATGAATCTCCTTTCAGTTCAGACAGCCACAGCATGATTTCTTCCAGTACGGAAGCGTTTAATTCGTAGTATATATATGTGCCTTCCCGGGTCTCGAAGATCAGGTCGGCTTTTTTCAGTATGCTCAGATGGTAGGAAATCGTTGCCCCGGTCATGGCAAAGTTGGAAGCGATTTCCCCGGCAGAAAGCCGCCCCTGTTTGAGCAGCTGCAGGATTTCACGGCGGACCGGGTCAGATAATGCCTTGAAGGTATCCGCAAAACTCATGCCTGTTCCTCCTTTCCGGATCTGTACAGGATGTAAAGGGCCAGCAGAAGCATCGGCAGGCCGGCCAGGAAGCCGTTGGGGGCCGGTCCGAGCAGGACATGCCGTCCCTGGATCAAAGCCGGTTTCTGGAACAGGATGGGCAGACCGCTGACGGCGTTGACGGCACCGTGCAGCAGGGCACACGGCCAGATACTGCCGGTTTTTTCAAACAGCCGGCTGGCAATGACCCCGATACTGAAGCAGAAAACGCTCATGGCAAGGATACCGCCCCATGGATAACCGGGATAGCGGAGCCCGTAGTTATGCCCGAGCATGTTGATCGGGGTGTGCCATACACCCCAGATCAGGCCGGCAAGCAGATGGGTCTGCAGGGGCGTGTATTTTTTCCGCAGTTCCGGCACCATATATCCCCGCCAGCCCAGTTCTTCACCAACCGCCAGCAGGCTGTTGATAACCGGGGCTATGGTGACTGCCTGTGCGGTCTGGATCAGGATCAGCTGCAGCGGGGTGATTCCGGCAGCCGTATCCTGCATGGCCATCAGTGAGGCAATATAAGTAAGTCTGGGATCAAATTCACCCGGATAGACCGCAAAATAGATCAGCCCGCCGAGGACTGTCAGCAGCGCCGGCAGGAACCACGCAATGATGTAGTATATGCCATTGCCCCGGGCATGAAGCTTCAGGATGTCATGCCAGTTCGTCTGCCGCTTCAGAATCAGGCCTATTAACAGAACGGACAGGGCCGGGAAATACATGGCGGCAGCGGAAGTGAGCTGCAGGCCGGCGTTCAGCGGCAGCGGCAGCAGCGGCAGGGCAACAATCCACAGGCCCCATGACAGTCCGAAGACCAGGGCCAGATAAAGCCAAAACTGTTTTCTGTTCATATTTAGAAATTCCTCTAAATATAAGATAGCACGTCCGCAAAGATTTACAAGACAATATTTAGAAACTATTCGAAATATATGCTGTGTATGACAAACACGGTTATCCGGGCGGCATGAAATGTAATACTTTATTGTTTCTCTGTTATATATATTTATATTTGTTAGGCATTACAGTATCATTTATATAGATATGTTTTTGTTTAACAATGATCATTGGCCAGGCACAGCGTGTTTCTGCCGTATTTCATTGGTACTGAACAACAGATGCTCATCGATTATGAGGTATTCAAGGGGGTTTATATGAGCAAACGCAGCGAACTGACACTGTTCCATCTTCCGATTCCGATTTTTCTTTTTATTGCGGCGATTGTCCTGCTGGCAACGTACATCGGTGTACTGCCGCCGGGCATGACAGGATGCTTTATCTTTATGATTGTGATCGGATCCCTGCTGGATCTGATCGGCAATAAAACACCGATTATCCGCAGCTACTTCGGCGGCGGGGCCATCGTGGTCCTGTTCGGGATTGCCCTGCTGCATTACTGGCACCTGCTGCCGGAAATCATCAAGGACGCAGACGGCAATGTGGTAGCTTCGTACATGCAGCTGTGGAAACCGTTTGACCTCGTCGGCAGCATCAACACCTTCTTCAAGCCGACCGGGGCCTTCCTGGACTGGTACATTGCGGCGCTGATCACCGGCTCGATCCTCGGCATGAACCGCAAGCTGCTGGTAAAGGCCGCGGCCCGGTACTTCCCGGCTATCTTCGGCGGCCTGATCTGTGCCTTTGCCCTGTGCGGCATCTTCGCGAAGGTGATGGGCTACGGCACCGTCAAGGCGATCCTGCTGATTGCCCTGCCGATCATGGGCGGCGGCATGGGCGCGGGCGCTTCACCGCTTTCCAAGATCTTTGACGCGGCCGGCACGATGACAGCTGCTGAGGCACTGAGCATCATGACTCCGGCAGTCGCCATCGGCAACGCCATCTCGATCGTCCTGGGCGGCCTGATGGTCAAGCTGCTCCAGGGTAAATTCTGGAACGGGCAGGGCCAGCTGATGCAGAGTTCCACTGTAGACCCGAAGGAACTGGAAGTCAGCCCGGAAATGCAGAACCGGCGGAACCAGATTTCCCTGACCAACCTCGGCATCGGCCTGCTGGTTTCCGGCACGTTCTTTGCCTGGGGCTATATCTGCAGCAACGTCTGGACAATGCTGGTGCCGAAGGTGACCGTACACGCGTACGCGTTCATGATCATAACCGTAGCGGCATTCAAGATTGCCAACATCATGCCGGAATGGATTGAAATCGCCTGCTATCAGTGGTTCCAGTTCGTCATGAAGAACCTGACCAATGTCCTGCTGATGGGTATCGGCCTTTGCTACCTGGATATCGGCCAGGTTGTGGAAAGCTTCTCGCTGACGTATCTGGTGCTGTGCGGTGTTACTGTCCTGGGAGCGTTCTTCGGGGCGGCACTGGTCGGCCGGCTGGTCGGCTTCTATCCGGTCGAGGCGGGCATTACCGCGGGTCTGTGCATGTCGAACATGGGCGGCACCGGCGACGTGGCAGTCCTGTCGGCGGCGGACCGCATGGAACTCATGCCCTTTGCACAGATTTCCTCCCGTCTTGGCGGCGCGATTATCCTGCTGCTGGGATCGCTGATGCTGTCAACGCTGGGCGCACTGCTCTGAATCCGCTGGAAGAATACAGATCAAAACCATCCGGTCGTATGGGCCGGATGGTTTTTCTCTCTTTACGGGTCTGCACAGGAGGTGTATCTTGTTGTTCGTAAACCTAAGGTGTAACATCAGGTTTACGAGAGGAGAACACAACATGCATTTAACCGTAAAACAGATGGCCCTGACAGCCATGATGGCCGCATTGATCAGTGTGCTGGCCCCGATTGCCATCCCGCTGGCCGGCGGGG
>JAEEHG010000050.1 GCA_016280695.1 Solobacterium sp.
CAGTTCCGCCGGACACGGATCTGCCCAGCAGCCGACCTGCTCCGGCAGCAGCCGGGCCATCTTTTCTTCAAGGTCCTACCGCTCTTCAGTACTGAGTTCTTCATTCTGCAGGCGGCCGGCTGTTTCCAGCAGGAGCCAGGAGTGCACCCGGCCGTACAGGCTCACCTGCCGCGGGGTCAGCATCGATGTGTCAATGCCGGCAGCCTTGCAGGTTTCCCGGAACATGTGATAGAGGGCCCGGTGCGAGTATTCCAGGTGCCGGGCGGTCATGAAGAAGGACCGGCGGTCACGGTTGCGGCCGAGGGTGGGAATCTTTTCCCGCAGGCGGCGGCTGAAATCTTCCGTGAATTCAAAGATTTTCACGGAGCCGTCGGCGTCCCTGCCCTGCAGAGAGAGCCGTCCGTCAGGCAGGGTCTGGAAGTGATTGACCTGCAGGTTCTGGATCTGGATCGGCGAGAAGCCGACGTGGATCATCATATCAAGAATCAGGGCGTCGTTGGCCGGCAGTTCCGGCAGGACAGCCTGAAGCATGGCAATGGTTTCGGGCCGGGCAAACATCTCCGGCACATACTGTGTCCGGCTGCGCAGCTCACCCTTGATCAGCCGCCGGAACGGGTTGACATAGTCCGGGAACAGCTCCGGGTGGGTTTCCATCCGCGCGGCAATGCTGCGGAGGGTGGCCTTATACCGGTGCGACGTACGCATACTCATGGAGCCATCACTGACCCGCTGGTCCAGATAGTCAAAATATTCCTTCGCATCTGCCGCTGTCATGGTGGCTATATGATATTTTCCGCCCTCATACGCATGGAGCAGATTCAGCACTTTACGATAATCATTTACGGTTGACGGCCGCTTTTTCATGTCGGCCAGAAGCGTATTCCACTGGTAGTCATCCAGGCCGGTCGGCAGATGGTTTTTCATAGGGCCTCCATTCTTTGATGCTGTTTGATTCTGTTTAACAGTTATAACTTATCATAAAATGACTTGTCAATAAATATAATTTGGTGTTCCGACGTATGATATTTATCACATATTTTTCCATAATCTTGCCGTATTTCTGCGGCATGGCATTGGTATTATAATCGTGCAGATGCAGATAAGATCTGCCCTGAACACTGCTCCCCCTTTAGCAGATGATTCAGATTCTATCCCCTATAAATGAAATGAAAAGGCCGGAAGGCCTTTTCACATTTTACCGGTCAGTTGACCAGGTCAGCGATGAATTTTGCGGCAAAGCGGATCATGGCCACCCGGCTCTGGCAGAGACCGTGCGTTCCCGACACGATCTTTACCCGGAGCACAGCCTTGGATCCTTCTTTCTTCAGGGTGTCAAACAGCGGTTTTGCCACAGTGTCATATTGAAGCCCGTCGTCGGAGCCGCAGATGCAGCAGATGTTCGTATTTTTCAGTTCCAGGGCTGCGTGGTCGAAGCGGTAGTCCGGCGCGTGTTCGATGAGGTCTTTCTGCAGGGCTTCGGCCCCGTCGGTGTTCATGATCAGGCCTTCCTTCATCAGCGCCATGGTTCCCTTGGGATCCTGTTCTGCCAGCATGGCATTGTACGGGGCCAACAGGATGATGCCCTTGAGCCACTTCAGTTTACGGGCCGCGTTGACGCTGGTGTTGCCGCCCATGGAATGCCCGGCCAGGAAGATCTTGTCCGGATCAACATTATATTTTGTGCAGAAGGCCTTGCCGTGGACGTGCCTGGCAATGGTAACGGCATCCTCGACACAGTTGGAGACGAGGTACTTGCCCTGGCTGCCCCAGGCCCCGCGGTGATGGACGTTGACGCAGACACAGCCGGCCCGGCGCAGGCTGAACAGCAGGTCATCGTTCCGGCCGGTGCCCGGAAAGCCATGGAAGAAGATGACGCAGGGACGGGGAGCGGTGTAGCTGCCATCCGGCCACATGATTTCACCATAGACATGATCCCCGTTCACCTTGACGTCAAGGGCTGTATAATCGGCAAAAGCCTGCCCGTCCTTGTGCGGGGTGTCCCGGAACAGATATTCGGGACGGAAACACTTGTTGTTCATTTCGATTCCTCCGTTGTTATGCCTACATTATAGCGGCTGCGGGTGTTTTCCACGCGAAGAAAAGCAGGCAGAAGCCCGTGACATGATAAAATAACAGTGACCTGCCGCCGTACGGCAGTGCAGGAGGACACAACATGAACCTGACGGAACTGAACCAACTGAACCCGTATCTGGACGGCCTGCTGGCGGACGGCCTGGTGCCGGCACTTTCCATATGCGTGGTCCGGCATGATGATACATGGATTTATCACGGCGGGGTGAAGGATCTCGATACGCAGGAGCCCAACAGCCGGGATACGCTGTTTGACCTGGCCTCCCTGACCAAGGTGATTGCCACAACCAGCAGTATTCTGCAGCTGCGGGATGAAGGATACCTGCGCCTGCAGGACCCGCTCAGCCTTTATCTGCCCGGCTGCACTGTCAATGCCACCATTGAACAGTGCCTGCTGCACGCGACCGGGTGCCAGGCCGGGAAGATCGATTACCGTTATATGAATGCACCGCAGCTGCGGGAAG
>JAEEHG010000051.1 GCA_016280695.1 Solobacterium sp.
ATTATATCAATTGCCTGAAACACATGGTTTTTCCGAATCAATTTATACATAATGAAAATGATATGGAAAGACTGGAATTATTCATACGCTCCGATGCCCTGGCAGACGAAGAAGCGATTGAGCCGCTGCTGGAGACGGCTGACCTGACCCGGGAGCTGATCAGTGCGCAGGCATACGATGCCCTGGCAGAATTCATCCGCCATATAATACAGAAAGATTATTACGAGGCGTTCTCATGGATTCTGGAAGTGGTGCAGGAAGAGTATAACCGGGCAGACGCATCTGTACCGGCAGAAGCAGCCTGCGACCTGGGCCGCAGTATCAGGAACTATGATGCGTTCGCCGCGCGTCTGCGGTTTGATCCCGCAGTGCTGCAGAACGGTTTTGAGAAGGTATACGACGAACACCGGGAGGTGGATTCTTTCTTCAATATCTCCGTACACCGCACCGGGTATTCCCACATTTACCTGGTCACGGAAGAGAACTTCGATACCAGGGATAATGACTATATCAGGTACAGACTGCTGTTTCGGAAAGAGCCGTGGTACCCATGATTCTGCCGGTCGCGTCAGTTTGAATATCACTGAAAAAGCTCTGATGCAATCATATCTGACTGCAGCAGAGCCTGTTTTCTTTGTGGCAATAAACGGTTTCAGGAATCAGGGAACATTTCTTCCCGGAATTCAGCGGTGGTCCAGAAGGGAATATATTCATCCAGTTCCTGCATCAGTTCATCATATGCAGAGGATTCAACAGAGTATATCTGCCGGGCATCACCCTGAACGATCTTGAGATAATCATTCCGGTAAAAGGAATACACAGTTTCATCCGGCAGGCGGACCATATAGTTGATTTCTTTTTCATCCGTCGGTTTGTCTGTTTCTTTCAGGGTGGCGCTGCGGAGCACTTCCTGCAGTCTCGTGATAGTGTCTTCACCGGTTTCGCTGATGAACTGCCGGAACTGTTCGGCATATTCCTGCTCATCCGGAACCGCATTCGGATTGGCAGAGAGCCAGCCGCTGAGGTAAGGATCGACCCGTTCCGTGACCGGGTTTTTATAACGGAACGTTATGCGGAACTCGATTGAATCAGGTTCTGCATCAAGAAAAGAGGCGATCGGGGAGACAGTCTGATTTACGCAGCCGGTCAGAAGCAGGCCTGCCGCCAGGATGAGCCAGTAAAAGGCTCTGCATTTCAGCTTCATTACGGTAACCTCCTGTTTACAAGTATAGAGTACAACCGTTTTTTTAATACAGGATAAAAAAACGGCCAGTACCCTGACCGTTATCGGTATTATGCGTCTGCTTCTGCCCGCTTTACCTGGATGTAGGCCTTGCCGCGCCAGCCGCCGGAGAAGAACCGCAGGCTGTTGATGAGCAGGGAGGCTGCCCAGCCGCTGACCATGCCCATCCAGATGGAGATCTCTCCCAGCTGGATGATATGCACCAGGATGTAGGTGACCGGGATGCGGACCCCGATCATGAAGAGGCTGGCAACGAGGGAGAACTTCGTGTCGCCGACCCCGCGGTGGAACTGGTTCAGTGTCTGGAACAGGGCAAAAATAACATAGAACCTTGCCGCAAAGCTGATACCGAGACGGCCCAGGGCGATCACATTCGGATCATCCGCCAGACCGAACAGGTTGATCAGCGGGACAGCTGCCACCGGCAGGACAAATGCCATGATGCCGCAGAAGACCGCCTGCATGATCATTGTGGCCTTGATGCCGTTGATGGCCCGTTTCTCGAGGCCCGCACCGATGTTCTGGCCGGCGAAGGTGGACAGCGCCATGGCCAGGTTCATCATCGGCATAGTGACAAAGCCCTCGATCCGGTTGGAGACACCGAAGGCAGCCATCATGTCGGCGCCGAAGAAGTTGACGAAGCTCTGCACGAACATCATGCTTACCGAGATGATTGACTGCTGGATGGCAGCCGGCAGACCGTAGTTGATGATGGCGCTCAGGATGTTCCGGTCAAAGACATATTCTTCCCGCTTGAGCTGGTAGATTTCCACCCGCTTGTTGATGTAGATAAAGCACAGTACATCACTGAGAATCTGGGACATGACCGTGGCTACCGCCACACCCATGACACCCCAGCCCAGGAACGCCACGAATGCGTAGTCCAGTATGATGTTGGTCAGGGAGGCGATGATCAGGAAGTACAGCGGTGTCTTGCTGTCGCCGATCGCCCGCAGGATGGACGCGAAGTAGTTGTACAGGAAGGAGGCAGGCATGCCGATGAACATGATGCGCAGGTACAGGATTGCCTGGGGCAGGATCTCATCCGGCGTGCCCAGCAGCCGCAGCAGCGGCGGGGAGATGATGACACCGGTCAGGCCCAGCACAATGGACAGCCCGATGATGAACATGATCCCGGTCGACATGACCTTCTTGAGCCGCTTGTAGTCCCTGGCCCCGTAGGTCTGGGCAATGACAACGGACATGCCGGCAGTAAAGCCGAAGGCAATGGCCAGGATCAGGAACTGAACGGACATGCTGCCGCTGATGGCGGCCAGCGCGTTCTTGCCCTCGAAGTTGCCGACGATGATCGAGTCGACGGTGGAATACAGCTGCTGGAACACGTTCCCGATCAGCATCGGTACAGCAAACGTGAAGATGACCTTCATCGGCTTGCCGGTGGTAAAATCTCTGGCCATAGGACTCCTTTCCGTAAAAAAGATACTCACAGTTTCATGAGTATCCATGATCACTTTTCCATATAAAGTATATTGATAAATCTTTATTAGTCAAAGGATTTACAGCGGGATCGGCATGCGGTCCAGGGCCGCGGTAAGCGGCCGGAACAATAACAGGCAGATGATGAAGTTGGAGACACAGTGGACAAGGTCATACGGGATCCCCGCGATCCACCAGGATACGGCCGCGCTGAAGCCGGCAATCACCAGGGTGGTAAAGGAACAGAGGGCGCCGAAGACAAGTCCGTAGGCCCCGGACAGGATGGCCCATGACAAAGCAGCGGTCATCTTCCGGAACACGTACACGAGCAGCACCAGGATCGGCCAGACATAAAAGTATGTGACCGTCCAGATGCTGATGCCCCACCACATGCATTCAAGCATGGTAAAAACAAGACACACCGCAAGCATCATCCGGGTCCCGAACCGGCGGGTGAAGATGATGATCAGCAGGGTGATCAGTTCCACATTGGCAATGGCATTCAGGGCAAATTTGGCGGTTTCCAGGATTGCCGTCAGAAAAGCAATGAAAACAATCCGCCGGATCGCCCGTCCGGTATCCGTCATGACAGATCAGTATGTGGAGATTTCGTAAGCCAGACGGAAGACATCACCGTCATTGACCGGCTGCTGGTCTGCGCCATACTGTCCGTATTCATCGTTGACATAAATGGCCCAATAAGCCTTGTCGGTTTCGAAGTCAGCGGTAATGCCGTTGACAGCCTCAATGAAGAAACCGTATTCCCCGTCGCTGCCCTCCACTTTGAAGGTGCTGTCCTTGGCTGCCAGTTCATCCATGGCACCCTTCAGATATTCCGCATCGGTATGCAGTTCATAGGAAGTGGTCTTTTCCTCGTTGTCGAGCACTTCGATGGTGATGGCCTTGGCCCCTTCCGTGACAGCCGGTTTCCTGCTCTGCCAGAAGAAATACAGCCCGCAGGCGCACACAAGCAGGCACAGCAGGGCAATCAGCGGTTTGTAAGATTTCTTTTGTTCCATGTTTTCTATCCTCCTGAAGGAAAACCCATGAGGCCGGGCCGTACAGAAAACATGAAAACATGTTTTCGGACGGTACGTGATGGCCAGGCTCTCGTGGTTCACGTCCGGATCCCGGGCAGGTCTTCTGACTTGCAGGAATCAGACATGCGCCTTCTCGGTTTCCCAATGGCATCGTGCATGTCCCGCACTGCTTACAGCGACGAGTTCGTACAGGTTTTTCACCTGTTTCCCTATTCTGGATGACCGGAGGCTTTCGCCTCTCATCCCACCCGGGTCCTTCCGATATATTTCCGCTGTCATGTTACCGCAGATTAGCATTTTAGGAAAGAGATACGCAGGCACAGCCGGGCAGCAGCGGAAAACAGCCGGACACTGCCCGCACGGGTGGTGTTTTTCTTTTGCTGTCCGTCTACAATGAAAATGAGGTGAGAGGCCATGAAAAAACAGATAATGATTCTGCTTGGCGCTGCCCTGCTGACCGGGTGCACGGGAAGCGGGGGCGGCCAGGCAAAAATGACCGGACAGGAAGTGCACGAACGCTTTATGACCATGATCGCTGAAGGCCAGTACCCGGAAGCGTATCAGTTTCTTTCCGACCGCCTGACCGATGAGGAGATCCTGCAGAAGGACTATGAACTGATCAAGGGAATCATGTTTGCCCCGGTGCGGATCGTCAACCGGTATGACGGGGATTATACGTATGCCTATCAGACGGATTATGAGTATACCTATAATGAGAAGGGGCTGGCGGTCACCGTAAAGGAACACCACTTCGAACAGTACGGCAATGGCATGGAAGTGCGCACCCGGACGGAGAAAACATATTATGACGAAGGCACTGTGATGACCGAGGAAGTCTACCGGAGTTATGAGGATCAGCCCGAATATCTGGAAAGTGCCTCTGAGTATCTCGCGGACGGCACCCTGGTGCATTCGGTGACGTACATGGAAGGCGGGCAGAAGCTGTCGGAAGAACAGCTCTATGATGACGGTTCCCGGGAATACATCCAGTTTACCGATTACAACAAACCAGCGGTCCGCACGGTTACGGACAAGCTCGGCATTCCGGAACTGATGGAGACCTACAGTATTCCCTACGGATACAATTACGAGAATTTCCTGCGCAAGAAAGAAGGAAAGAATACTGTCATCACCTATGACACGGTCAGCAGCTATGACGGCAGCCGGACCAAGACCCGCGAGATCTATGATGCCGAGGGAAGGCAGACCTATACCAGGTCGGAAAGCCCCGGCGGCACCTGCACGATGAATTATTCCTATGACAGCTGGGGCAACCAGGTCATGCAGGAATCGGACTGCTACAGCATGAATGAAGCAATCACAAGAATTTACCACGACGCTGAGAAAAAGCAGCTGGAACGGGTTGCCCACCGAATGGGCGGTACCGGCACGGATTATGATGAATATTTCGAATACGACGAGGACGGGAAACTGTCCCGGTATACCGTGGTGCAGAGTGACGGGACTATGACCTCGGAAATGCTGTACCAGGGCGGCCGGATCATATCGGAGTATTATCTGAACTATGACGGCACGATGATGCAGACAAGCCATGAATATGACGCGCTGGGCAGACAGGTGCTGATCAAAAACATGTACAACCGCACGGAGTATTATTACCTGGATACCCTGGAGGACTGAGCATGGACGAACGGATGAACAGACCCATACCTGTACCGGGACAGCTGTTCGCGGAATCAGAACCGCAGTTCTGTGACAGCCCGCTCGTGCGGATCGTGCCTGATGACAGGCTGGAAATACATATGATGTATCCCGCCCTGGGCATGCGCAGCGGGTATCATGACTGCCTGCTGCGAAAGGAAGCGGCGGACATGCTGGAAACAGCGAAGGCACTCCTGCCGGAAGGTTTCCGCTTTGTCATCTGGGATGCGTGGCGGCCCTTTGCCCTGCAGCAGGAACTGTATACCTATTACCGGGATGTGATTATTGAAGAGTTTCATCTGGCAGGGAAGAGTGCGGCCGAGCAGGCGGAGTTCATCTCGCAGTTTGTGGCGGACCCGGTGGCGGACAGGACATATCCGCCGGCCCACACCACCGGCGGGGCAGTTGACCTGACCATTGCCGGCCCGGACGGACTGCTGGCCATGGGCACGGAATTTGATGCCTTTACAGACCGTACGGAAACAGTCTGGTTTGAACAGAACGATACAGATGAAACGGTCCGGGACAACCGCCGGCTGCTGTACCACATCATGACCGAAGCCGGTTTCACCAACCTGGCCAGTGAGTGGTGGCACTATGAAACCGGGGACCGCAACTGGTCAAAAGTGACCGGCAGACCGGCCTGCTATGCCGGTATCTTTACCCCGGAAGAAGCGGAAAGCATGATCATCTGAAAGAAACCCGGATCCTGATTCCGGGTTTTTATGAACCTCTGTACTATAATGGTCCATATAGAACAGGGGATAACAGACATGGAACTGATCGAAAAAACGTGTAACCGCCGGCTGCGCTATGAAGGCCCGGTTGTCAAGGTGTATGAGGATGATGCCCTGATGCCCTCGGGAAATCATGCCCTGCGGGTCGTGGTGGACCATCCCGGCGGCGTGGCGGTTGCGATGGAGGATGAAGAG
>JAEEHG010000052.1 GCA_016280695.1 Solobacterium sp.
GAACTGAGCCGGACGGAAAGCAGTGACGGGAAAGCCACAAAGGCACAGGAACCGGTGATCCGGACCCTGCAGGAACTGGGTTTTACGGTGGATTGTTTCCGTCAGGAAAAAGCGGCAGAGGAACTGCCGGACTTCTCCCCGTATGACTTTACCTATGACGAGGGGGCGTACAATGTCGTCGGCACCCGGAAGGGAACCGGGGCAGCACCTTCCATGATGCTGTTTGCCCACATCGATACCGAGGCGGAAGACTACTTCGGGACATTCGATGATCCGTACGCGGCATATATCCGGGACGGAAAGATCTACGGACTTGGTTCCGCGGATGACAAGGGCGGTGTCGCGATGATGCTGTATGCGCTCAGATATCTGCAGAAGTATGTTCCGGAGCTGCCGTATGACCTGACGGTTATGTCGATCATGGGCAAGCACGGGGGCGGCTTCGGCACCCTGTCGGCCCTGTCAAAGGGATATACCGGGACAAATTCCATATATCTCCATCCGGCCGAAACCGGTCATGGCTTTGCCGAAATCAAGAATATTTCCCTGGGAATCATCGATCTGGATATTACGGTCAAAGGAGAACCGGGCACCCTGCATGATGACCTCGCCACCGGTGTAAACGCGGCGGCGGAACTTGGTTATATCGCCGGATACCTGGAAGATTACAACCGCATGATGCGGGATGCCAACCGGTTTGATTTCGGTTCTTTTGAAGGACAGCCGTCCTTTGTCCTCAATATCGGCACACTGAAAGCGGATGGCGGCTATGGGGGCATCAATACAGAGGCGCACCTGAGCGCAAGATGCCGTTTCTATCTGCCGCTGACCATCGACAGTGTTATTGAAGGTGTAACGGCGTACCTGAAGAAGCGCTGCGAAGAAGAGGGGAAAGTCCGTTTTGAAAACATCCGGATCGAAAAAGGCCCGTTCCGGGCAACCCCGGCCTTTGTTCCGAATGACAGTCTGTTTGTTAAACTGATCGAACGGAACATCACGGAAGTAACCGGCATCAGCGAATTTATCCATCAGTATCACGGCGGCAGCGATATCCGCTTCCCGATCGTATACGGGAACAGCAGCTGTGTCGGCATCGGCCCGTCATGCACCCTCCCGGCAAAAGGATCCGGCGAGCGGGAATGGATGAGCGTAGAGGATTACATCAACGGCATCAAGATCCTCGTCAGGATCCTGTACGAATATCAGAACTGGGCAGGATAACTGCCGTACAGGACAACAGGCTTCATTCAGCATGGATAAACGGAGGTCATTATGAATCATTTAGCAGCCGTATATTTCAGCCCGACCCACACATGCAGAAAAACTGTCCGGGAATTTGCCAGAGGAACCGGCATAAACGTATATGAATATGATCTGACGCTGCCGGCCGGCAGGGGGAAAACCGTGGAACTGCCGGATGACGCCTTTGTGGTCCTGTGTGCCCCGGTATACGGCGGCCATACCGTCAGGCTGTTTATGGAGGAACTGAAGAACATCCATGGCAGCGGGCAGCCGGCAGTCATTATCTCGGTTTACGGCAACCGTCATTATGACCTGGCGCTTCTGGATCTGTATCAGGCGGCCATTGAATGCGGCCTGCGTCCCTTTGCCTGGGGACTGTTCATCGGGGAGCATTCTTTCACGGCAAAGATCCAGCCGGGCCGGCCGGATGAAGATGATCTGAAAAAAGCGTTCGAATTCGGAAGGCTTGCGGCCGAAAAGGCCGGTACAGCCCCGATGCTGGAAGAAGCGGATATACCGCAGCGGGAAGTTGACTACGATATGATAGGGATGCACGGTGTGCGGCTGAGAAGGCTCACTCCGAACCGGCCGATACCGACCGATGCGTGCACGGGCTGCGGCATCTGTGCCGCGGTCTGCCCGCTTGGGCTGATCGATCCCGCTGACAGCAATAACATCAAAGAGGAGTGCATGAAATGCGGCGCCTGCGTCAAACTCTGCCCGTACGGGGCAATGCAGTTCCCGCAGGAGGATCATATTGTCGTGGAGGAGGACTGCATCAAGGAGTTCGGAAACGATGTCCATGTGCCTGAGGTGTTTATCAAGGCATAAACCGCAGCCTGTATAATCCAGGGAATACCGGCATGAAGGAAACGGAACTGTATAAAAAACTTGGCGTACTGACAAAAAGCAGGGAACTGTGGCAGGAAAACATTCCGTATGTTTCGTCCCTGCTGACCCATGAATCGGTAAAGATACAGGCAAAGGCACTCTGGCTGCTTGGCGAGATGGGGCTTTTATATCCGCAGTCAGTACAGCCTGCCGTATCGGAAATCGCCCTCTTCTGTGACAGTCCGGAGCCGCTTCTGCGGGAGCGGGCGGTGAATGCCCTCGGCAGGATCGGCCGGGGCAGTTTTCCGGTGATTGAACCGTATTGGACAGACCTGTTCCGCCTGGCCGCAGACGAGGAACCGAAGGTCCGGCTGGGTTTTATCTGGGCGTCAGAAAACATTGCCGTGAATACACCGGATATCTACGCGGATTACATGCCGTTGTTTACGGAGCTGCTGCATGACGCGGATGACAGGGTCAGGATGGAGGCCCCGGAGATCTTCCGTGTGCTTGGAAAACAGCGGCCGGAGTTCGTCATGCCGTTTGTTGAGGTGCTGCAGTCAACAGCGGAAACCGACAGCAACCGGGTTGTCAGGATCCACTGTCTCGGCGCTGTCAGGGCAGCCGTGACGCATCGGGCAAACACCGGTTCATCACGGAAATAAACTGATTAAATGCAATTGCGCAGGAACTGAATAAACAGCACAGAAAGATTTTTGAGGCCATCCGGGACGGCAACGAAGAATTTGCGTATTTCTATATGAAGGAACACATCTCCTATCTCGAAGCAACTTATAAAGAGTTCAATACCTGGCATCTGACGTAAGGGGCATGTATGGCGGACTATGACAGGTCCTGCCGGCAGGCAAAAGCATACTGTAAACAGGCAGAAAAATGAAAATGACAGTCAATACAGGAATGATAAACATCCGGCTGGTTCCTTATGAAACGGCATATAAACAGGGTGTCTTTGACTTTACGGCACGGTGTTTTGCGGAACTCGGCAAGACATTTGAACCTGCCGGAAGACATGCGTATTATAATGACATCAATGCGTCATTTGAGGCGTTCTGGTGCCTGCTCGCCGATGACGCGGTCGCCGGAACAGTCGGCCTGAAACATATCGACAGCAAAACTGCCGAACTCAAGGCCATGTACCTGGCCGGTGAACTGCGGGGCCGGGGTCTCGGCAGGCAGATGATGAACACAGTTATCGAGTACGCCGGAAAGCGCGGATACAAAAGCATTGTGCTCGATTCCATCTCCTCATATCATGATGCGTTAAGGCTGTATGAGAAAACGGGCTTTGTCCCCATTGACAGGTATAATGACAACAGCTATGCAGATGTCTTCATGAAACTGGAACTGTGATGAAGGTACCCGCCGGGAGTTCTTCTGTGACAGCACAGGTTCAACCGGCGGTTGACAGACTGCAAGCCGCGGCTGGTGGAATCCGGCCGCTTTTCCATATACCGTTATGGCAGCAGATGAAAGGTCATACCGGATATGAAAGACAGAAGCATCCAGTTTCTTAAAACAATCATCAGGCTGTTCCTCCTCCTGATCCTGGCCGCCGGAGTATTTCTTGCCGGCTTCCGCAGTTATCACCAGGCCAGGCTGCGGGATGA
>JAEEHG010000053.1 GCA_016280695.1 Solobacterium sp.
CAGCCTGGTCCTGTGCCTTTTCATCATCGATGGCTTCATAAGCCTTGGCCGCCTTGTCCCAGGCGGCAGCGTCCGTACCGGCTTTGGCTTCCAGTTCTTCCGCTTCAATCCAGCTCAGGGTCTTGGCGTGCAGGTCGGCCGCGTCCTTATAGGAACCAAGCTTCTCGTACAGGGCAGCCGCTTCTTCATACTGCCCGGCGGCGTAGTATTCCGCTGCCTGTTCGTAGTTTTTCTTGTGGTTGGCGGAGATGGTATAGAAGATGCCGGCGCCGGCAAGGCACAGGGCCAGGACAGCAATCAGGATCTTCTTCGTATTGATCTTTTTCTCCGGAGCAGCCTTGACCGGTTCGGCCGGTTTCGTTTCTGCCGGGGCTTCCGGTACCGGTTCCGGGGCCGGCTCAGCCGCGGCATCTTCCGGTTTGGCTTCTTCCGCCGCCGGTTCTTCGGCCGGAGCTTCCGCATCCGGTGCCGCTTCTGTCACCGGTTCTTCCACAGGCGTTTCCGCTTCTGTTTCCAGTGCAGGTTCTGTTGCCGCATCTTCCGGTTTTGGTTCTTCTTCCGGTATTTCCTTTGCCGGTGCTTCTTCCGCTGCCGGCATCTCAGCCAGTTTCGCTTCCAGGGCATTGATCACGCTGTCCACATGCTGGGTGCCGAACACCTTGCCGGCGTCATTGACCAGCACCTGGAACGTGCCGTACTTCGTGTTGTGGACGACATTGGGTCCCATCTGGAAATTGCCCGGACCGACCAGGGCATCGGCTTCGTCCTCCGTCATGCCCGGCTTCAGGGCTTTCAGGCCGGCCAGCAGGGTCTCCATGGAACGACGTTCAGCCGCGTTCCGCTTGTCCGCCAGCTGTTCTTCCGGCACGCCGAGTTTCTCGAGGCTCGACGTCATGGCCTTGACGACCGCCGGATCGCCTTCGGTATCCAGGGCGGCAGTCAGCGTGTCAATGGCTTCCGGAGTGCCGATCTTTTCCAGACCCCGCACAACATTGACCTTCTCATAGCCTGCCAGGGCAGTGTCAGCCAGCGCGTCTTTCAGCGTGTCAAATGCCGCCAGGCTGCCGGTCGCCGCCAGGGCCCGCAGGAAGAAGCCCCGTTTCGGGCTGTCCGTCAGCTTTTCCGTAATGGCCGGCACGGCATCGTCGCCGAACGCGCCGAGCGCATCGATCGCGGCTGAAGCGGCCGAGAAGTCCTTACCGTCTTCGTACCGGTCAATGATGTCCAGCAGCGGCGCGAGGGCATCCATGCAGTGCAGTTTTCCCAGTACTTTGGCGGCACATTCCACCGGGTAGCTCTTTGCGTCATTCAGGGCATCCAGGAAGACCTGCGGATCAATGGCCAGGTCAGCGTGATCCTTCGCCAGGGCGCCAAGCGCGGTCAGCGCCCGGCCCCGGACATTCCAGGCAGGGTCATTCTTTGCGGCCGTGATCAGGGCATTGACAGCCTCATCGGACGGTACTGCCCCGAGCGCGTCTGCCGCCGCCCCGCGGATATTGTTTGCCGCGAACTCATCGGTAACGTTGCTGGTTAAAATACGGATGTTTTCAAGCAGTTTCTCATTATCCGGCATGGTACAATTCTCCTTTGTCGAAATTTACTTAACTATATTTTAATAATGAAATTTGAAAAATAACAGTGTATATAAACATTGTTTTGTCCAGACGCATCATTGCCTGCCGGGCAGATCAGGGGTTTATAATAAAACTGCACAGGAGGAACATATGCAGCAGATCAAATGTCCGCACTGCGGGGAAGTATTTACCATAGATGAATCAAACTATAACTCGATTGTCAGCCAGATCCGGGATCATACGTTCAACGAGGAACTGCAGCGGCGCCAGCAGGAACTCGAGGCAGCCCTGCAGGCCAGGATTGACCTGGTCAAGGAACAGGTAACCAATGAGGCCCGGCAGAAGCTCGATGCGGGCCAGGCGGAAATCAATACGCTGAAACAGCAGCTGGAAAACGCCCGGGCCGAAAAGGAAAGCGCCCTGAAGGAAAACAGCGCCAACAGTGCCCGGGAACTGGCGGAGCAGCTCGCTGTCCGGGAGAAGGAGATCGCCGGGCTCGGCACAAAGATCAGCCTGCTGGAGGAAAAACTTTCCCATGCGGAAACGGAAAAGGCCACAGCTGTCCGGGAAACCGCCGCACAGAAGGAAAAGGAATCGGCCGACCTGATCGGGGAACTGAACCGGCAGATCGGGGAACTGAAGGCGGAGGTTACCCTGACCGAGGAAAAGGGGAGGACCATCCTGGCCGGGGAAGTGGAAAAGAAGAATGCCGAACTGGCCGTACTGCAGAATACCCTGGCTGCCCGTGAACAGGAAAAGCAGCTCAGCATTGACAAGGCCATTGCCGAGATCACGGCCAAAAAGAACACAGAGATTCAGAATTACCTGGTGCAGATCGAAGCCCAGAAAAACGAGGCCAAGCTGCGGGAAGACACCCTGCGCAGCGGCTTCGCGGAAAGCCTGGCCGCCAAGGACAAGGAAATCGCGGCCCAGAAAGAACTCGTGGAGCAGTACAAGGACTTCAAGGCCAGACTGTCCACCAAGATGGTCGGCGAGACCCTGGAGCAGCACTGCAGCTATGAGTTCAACCGGTACCGCATGGGCATGTTCCCGCGGGCGCAGTTCGACAAGGACAACGATGCCCGCACCGGCTCCAAGGGAGACTTCATCTTCCGGGATTTCGATGATGATCATACCGAGATCGTTTCCATCATGTTCGAGATGAAGAACGAGAATGAGACCACCGCCAGCAAGCACCGCAATGAGGACTTCCTGAAGGAACTGGACAAGGACCGCAATGAGAAGGGGTGCGAGTATGCCGTGCTGGTATCGATGCTGGAGATGGACAACGAGCTCTACAACGGCGGCATCGTGGACGTGTCATACCGCTACCCGAAGATGTATGTGATCCGGCCGCAGTTCTTCATTCCGATCATCACACTGCTGCGCAATGCCAACCAGAACGCCCTGGAGTACAAACGGCAGCTCGTCGTGGCCCAGAACAACAACCTGGACATCACGCACTTCGAGGAAAATATGCAGAAGTTCAAGGATGGCTTCGGCCGGAATTTCGAGCTGGCCTCCAGAAAGTTCCAGACTGCCATTGAGGAAATCGACAAGACCATTGACCACCTGCAGAAGACAAAGGAAGCCCTGCTGTCCAGTGACCGCAACCTGCGGCTGGCCAACGACAAGGCCCAGGATCTCTCGATCAAGAAACTGACCAGGAACGCGCCTTCGGTGGCGGCCCAGTTCGCGGCGCTGAAGGATCAGGAGTGATTCCGGCCTGCCGTTCGTACAGGCAGAAAACAGGAAACAAAGAGAAACAGCCGCAGACCTGCGGCTGTTCTTTATGCCTTTATGATGTCCGGAACAGGTAAAACAGATATAATGACTGCGGAGATGTAATGCGTATGAGTATTTTTATGATCATTCTGTGTATCCTGCTGGTCCTGCTGGGTGTGATCCTGTTCCGGACAATGCAGTTCAAGCCGGTTCCCCAGCCGGATGTGGCGGACCTGCCGGCCGAGATCGATGAGGAGCGGGCGGTGGAGAACCTGCAGAAACTCGTGCAGTGCGCCACGGTATCCTACTATGACCGTACAAAGGAAGACGAAGCCGAATTCGCAAAGCTGCTGGACCTGGTGCCGCAGCTCTACCCGCATGTGGTTTCATCCTGTGAAAAGATCGATGTGTACCACCGGGCCCTGCTGTACCGCTGGCCGGGGAAGGACAGCAGTGAGGCAACCGTACTCATGGCCCACTTTGATGTTGTGCCGGTGGAGCGCGACAAGTGGCAGAAGGATCCCTTTGCCGGCATTATCGAGGACGGCGTGCTGTGGGGCCGGGGAACCCTGGATACCAAATCCACGTTCAACGGCATCCTGATGGCCGCGGACACCTTGCTCGCGGAGGGCTTTGTCCCGGAACATGATATTTACATGGCGTTCTCTGGCGGTGAGGAAACCAACGGGGAAGGGGCCGTGAAAATCGTGGAGTACCTGCAGGAACATGATGTGAAGCTGAGCATGGTGCTGGATGAAGGCGGGGCCGTGGTGGAAGATGTCTTCCCGGGCCTGTCCGGGCAGTGCGCCCTGATCGGGATTGCCGAAAAGGGCATGGTCAATGTGCGCTTTGACTGTGACAGTGCCGGCGGCCATGCCAGCGCGCCGAAGCCGCATACCCCGATTGGCATTCTGGCACAGGCCGTTGCCAATGTCGAAAACAACCCGCTGACCCTGCATGTCAGTGAACCGGTCAGGCAGATGTTCGATACGCTGGGCCGGCATTCCACGTTCCTGTACCGGATGATCTTCGCCAACCTCTGGTGCTTCAAGCCGGTGCTGAACATGATCACAAAGAAAAGCGGCGGCGAGCTCAACGCGCTGCTCAGGACAACCGTGGCCTTTACCCAGGCCAAGGGCGGGGAGGCGGTCAATGTCATCCCGCCGCATGCCAGCGTGGTTGCCAACATCCGCATCAATCCGGAAGAAACGGTTGCCAGTGTGCTGAATGACCTGCGCCAGCGGGTCAACAATGATGCCGTGGTGATCAGTCCGGATGACGAGTACGGCATGAACCCCAGTCCTGTATCAAGAACCGATGTCGAGGGCTGGCAGAGACTCGTGCAGGCCGTCCGGAATACCTGGGGCAGGGACCTGCTGGTGGCGCCGTACCTGATGGTGCAGTGCTCCGACAGCCGCCACTATGCGCCCATCAGTGACCGGGTATACAAGTTCTCGGCCATGCATATGACAAAGGAAGAACGCGGCCTGATCCATGGAAACAACGAACGGATCACCCTGCCGGCCATCAGCCAGGCGGTGCGATTCTTCTACCGGGTCATCAGACTGTC
>JAEEHG010000003.1 GCA_016280695.1 Solobacterium sp.
CGGCTTCCGGATCGGTTTCGGCAATCTTCTTGTAGGCAGCCTCCACAGCCGGCAGCTCCTTGTCCCAGACAGCTTCAACTTCCTTGATGGATTCAGCGATCGGGCCATGGGCAAAGCCGTAGTTCAGATCCGTGAAATACTGGACATTCTTGAATGCCCACCAGGCCTTGGACGGGTCAAACTTCATCTCGCCCTCGCCGACATCGAAGTGTGCCAGCTTGGCAGTACGCACATCCTGGTGCTCATAGCCCTGCGGGACTTCCTGCAGCGCCACACCGAACCACGGTGTATACGGGTTCAGGCACGGCTTCGGCATGGACCGGAACATCTTGGTCAGGTTGATGTCCTCATCGAACTCGAAGATCGTGCTTTCCACGGTCATGTTGTTGCACAGTGGGCAGGCCGTGTTGAAGTTCTTGTGCGGGTTGTCCTTGCCGCCGTTGGTGGTGTCATCATCGGTTCCTTCAAAGTGGGATCTCAGCACAGCCTTGGCATCATCCCGGCTGTACTTTCTGGTTGCCTTCATGGAGAAGATGCGGTTGTCCTTGTCCGGCAGATCATTGCCGGTCAGGATCTTCCAGGCACCTTTCGATCTTCTGACGCAGCCGTCCTTGTCCGGTCCGTCCTGATAGGCAGCAGTGAAGTCAAAGTCGCTCCAGTCGCCTTCCTTGGCCGGCTTGTACCAGCCGTGTTCAATGGCATACGGCACCAGGTTCTTCGTATAACGGAAGTTGTCCGGATCGTTGAAGTCAATCTCATGAATCGTGAAGTGGTTCGGGATGAAGTAGATTTCATCATCACCGATTCTTCTGGCAACGCAGTTGAAGCCCTTCGGGATGGAAACAACCCAGGCTTCGTCCTTGTCGGCGATATGGTAGGAACGGCTGGAAACATAGCCATACTTCTCGACCAGTTCCATGGCCACTTCGACACCGTGTCTGGCACTGGTGGCCCGTTCGGCAATCAGGGTCCGCATGGCATAGCCAAGACCGTAGTTTTCGCGGTTGTCAGTCTTGATATCATAGATATCCTTGCAGGGCTTGCAGGAATTGGAAGCCACCGCCACACCATGCTCATTCAGGAAGCAGTCAGCGAAGGAGATGCCGCCCTTGCACTTGATCTGCGACCAGAGATAGGCATTGGTTACCGGAACCTGCGGAATGATGGCCTTGCCGTCCTCAAAGACGACCATTTCCCCTTCCTTGTGTTCCTTGCGCGGGACCAGATGTGTCTGGACATAGACATCGGTGTCATCTTCGTTGTGCGCCATGATGACTTTGCCGGTAACGGAAGCGTCCTTGCCGAAAATGACTGTACTGCAGTCACCGCGGTCAACGTCGAGATGATTATGATAAATATCTGTCATTTTTCTTCCTCCTGATTTCCTTCTTTATATTTTTATTATCCCTGTCCGCTGTTTAACATGTCAATGCGGTTTTCACTGAAAAGAGCCCGTTTCCGGGCTCTTGTTCAGTTGTTGGTGCAGTAGCGGTATCCGCGGCCCCAGAGGGATTTGATCAGGCTGGGATGCGAGGGATCCGGCTCGATTTTCTCCCGGATGTGGCGCAGATGCACGGCGATGATGCCGCTGCAGTCAAACGGTTCTGACTGCCATACCTGCTGGTAGATTTCTTCCGCGGTAAACACCGTGTCAGGATTGTTTTTCAGGAAAGCCATGATACCCCATTCCTTCGGTGTCAGGTAGACGGTCCGGCCGTTGGCTTTAACGGATTTATCATGTTCATTCATCTGTAATGCCATATTCATTTCTCCCTTTTTTCCAGATACTCCTGCAGGCTCATCGGTTCTTCATACCGGTGGTCGTATATCTGAATGGATACATACGGTTCCAGCCGGATCAATTCCGCTTCACTCAGCAGATGATCGTGCAGGTAATAGAACAGGCGCTGAGTATACTTCCAGTTTTCGCGGCTGTTCTTGCCGTAGATTTCCAGGGCGGACGCGTAACCTTCATATGTGGATCGCTGGTAGAATTCATCAATGGCTTCACCCCGGATTTCTTCCAGTATGGCAATGGCCGGGGCATATTCATCGATCCGGTCTGCCGGGATATCCAGGTTGAAGTTGATATCCACTCCTTCTGACCAGTCAGTGTTCATGTCCTGCCGGCGGCCGAGATCATCCCGCTCGACCCTGGCGTCGTAATTGTAGACAATGTACTTCCCTTCCGGCAGTTCATGCCGGTCGGCGATGCCGAAGCCCCGGGTTGCCCAGCCGGCATAGCCAAGCCCCAACGTGAGGATTGTCCCGGCCGCGAAAGCTGCCAGGTATTTCGGTTCCAGTCTGATCTTGCGGCGGTAGACAAAGGTTGCCACAACGTAGATGAACAGCAGCAGGATGTAGAAGATCAGGTTTCTGCGGATCGTACCGGCCCGGACGGATTCGAAACCGAATACCATCAGGATGCCCAGGCAGTAGATGTTAATGATAAACGGATAGGACATCAGGCTGTCTGAAAGCTGTTCCGCCCGTTCAGCCTTGCGCTCGATAAAGTTCTTTTTCAGTCCCCACAGGGCCAGCAGTGTATACCCGGCCGCGGCGGCCATGTACCCCACGGGCAAGGAAGGCAATGTTTTGTGCTGAATCGCATCGGTCACTTCGCTGAACGCACGGGCATTCATGTACAGCGGTGACAGCCAGGCACCCGGGGCAGAGCGGAATGCGTCCACGTTGTAGCCGGCAATCAGACTGTTGATGCAGTTGCCGAAGACAACATATACCAGCAGGGCCAGACAGGTATAAGCTCCCATCATGACAATGCCGTCAAAGGAGTTGTTGGCAATCAGGTACAGGAAGCTGTTGATGATCAGCATTTCCAGTATGAACAGGCCGCCCAGCAGCAGGATATATGCGTAATTGAGGCTTCTGACTGTGGCATGGGCAAACAGCACCCAGACCGCCCCGGTGGTCAGCGCATAGCAGCCGAACAGCACACAGAACATGAATGCCAGATTGGTGACCAGCTGTTCCTTACGGCTGACCGGCAGTGCGAAATACAGGTCCGTGCTGCGCCGGCTGTGCACAAAGGCAAACTGCAGCACCGGCAGGCAGAAGGTCATGACCACGCTGAGGATCAGGGAAATGATAAACGAGGTCGTTGCCGTGTATACATCCACATGCGCATTGCCGGCGTCTATATACGGGGCAAGGGAAATTCCCAGATAGATCGCGAAGAAGAAGACAACCGCGACTTTTCTGTTTTTCAGCAGATAACTGAAATACTTCTTATTCATATCTTGTTCCTCTGCTTTCCAGTTCATAAATGAACAGTTCTTCGAAGTTGACGGGCAGGACATCAAGAATTACCGGGTGCAGGGCGTTAAGGGTATCCGTAACATCCTCCTGGGCCCCGCGGATGACCAGGTTGTAGACCCGGCCCTGCTTTTCCCGGTGCA
>JAEEHG010000054.1 GCA_016280695.1 Solobacterium sp.
GTAGCCGGAGATCAGACCGTAGGACATACCGATGCCGATATCGATAATGACGGCCACAAAGGCAATCAGCAGGGAGACGCGGGTGCCTTTCCAGACCCGGGTGAACATGTCACGGCCGTTGGTGTCTGTTCCGAACCAGTGATAGAGATCAGCGAAGCCCTTATCCAGGTAGACGTTCTTCCCTTTCTCCACGCCATTGAAGATACCGAGTTTTTCAATACCCGGGATCCGCGGCGGCAGACTCTGCTGGGTCAGGACAATCTCATCGTATTTATAGCCGGAGACCAGGGGTCCGACCAGGGCCATCAGGATGATGATGCAGATAATGACCAGCCCGATAACCGCGCCTTTGTTCTTCTTGAAGTGCATCCAGACGTCTTTCAGGAAAGACGTGGCTGCGTATGTTTTATCCATCAGGCGCTCATCCAGCTGGACGAAGCGGAAATCTTCCTCCGTATACTGGTCCTGCGGGACCTGATTCATTTTCAGTTCGCTCATCAGTCTGCCCCCTTCGCAACCCGGATCCGCGGGTCAATAATGCCGTACAGGATGTCGACAACCAGCATCATGCCGATATACAGGGCCGAATAGACGAAGGCACAGGCAATGACGACATTGTAGTCATTGTTCTGGATTGCCTGCATCATCAGCTGGCCGATGCCGGGAATGGCAAAGACTTTCTCAACGACCATGGAACCGGTCAGCAGGTTGATCAGCAGCGGGCCCATGATGGTAACGATCGGGATCAGCGTATTGCGCAGGGCATGCCGCAGGATCAGGTCTTTCTCCCTGACCCCCTTGGATTCAACCAGCAGGATATATTCCGAACCCAGGACATCGATCATTTCCGACCGGGTGAACCGGGAGATATTCGCAATCGGGAACATGCTCAGGGCAATTGTCGGCAGAACCGTGGAAGCCCCGGCATTGGATGCATTGTAAAGGATCGGGAACATTTTCAGCTTGAAACCGATAAAATACGCCAGCAGCAGCGCGAATACATATGAAGGCACACTGACCCCGATGATGGATATCAGCGAGAACAGCGAGTCAATCCATGTATTGTGGTTCAGGGCGGCCAGAATACCGAACAGCAGGCCGAAAATCGAACCGATGACCATGGCTTTTGCGCCGATTCTGATCGATAAGCCGAGCGGTCCTGTCAGCATATCGGAAACTGCCCTGTTCTTGTTCAGGACATAGGAGACACCCAGGTCCCCTTTCAGCATATTGATCAGATATTTGCCGAACCGTACAAAGAACGGCTGATCCAGTCCGTACTTCGCGTACAGCAGGGCTTTCTGCGTCTCTGTCAGTTTTTCATCATTGAACGGTGAACCCGGCATCATGTCCAGCATGACAAACAGGACAAAGATGATCACCAGCAATGTGGCAAGACTGATCAGAAGACGTTTCGTGATGTATTTTGACATGGTCACGCTTCCTTTCCAACCCGGTAACACAAAGAGCGGTGCAGCCGCTCCGTTTTATCACCCGTGTACCGGCCCGGGCATAACCCCGGGATAACTCCGATTGTATATTTTCTGCCGCGAAAATGCAATGTCGTTTTCATAGAGTGAAAACTTTTTCGTAAATTTTACACGTTTTGTTTCAAATGGAATCGCTTACACTGATTTCCGTCCCTGCACCCCGGACACACCCCTTATCCGGAAAAAAGATCCGTCCTGCCGGAACGGATCCTTTTACTGTAAGTTCTTCCCTCGTCAGAGTGCCTTGATGATCTCCGAGAGTTTCGGCATGAGCTGCTGCTTGCGCGAAATGATCTTGGTATCATAGCCGGAATGCTCATCAAACACCGTTTCCAGGATGTCATTGAACACATAGGAAAGCGGTCCTTCATAGACAAACATGGAACCCTCGCCCATGACATCGGTAAACAGCATCACCAGCAGGTCATACCCGCCCGCTTCCTGTTCCTTCCGGAGGTTCTCGCGGAATTCCGGCAGGAGCTTCTGGATTTCTTCCATCCGGCTGTAATTTGTCTGTCCGATCGCGAACGAATACTCGCCGATCCGGTAGGCCTTCAGGTCACGATTGAGAATCTCGTGCGGTGTGGAATCCTTCAGGGCCACGGAGGCACCGAGCATCTCCCGGGCATAGTCATCGATGTCACTGATACCGGCCAGGCCCGCCAGCCAGGCAGCTGTTACCCGGTCCCGGTCGGTTGTGGTGGCTGACTTGAAGTTCAGTGTATCGGACAGAATCGCCGACAGCAGCAGGCCGCTCGTGTCCGCGTCCGGGGTCAGGCCCTTTTCCTGATACATATTGGCGATGATCGTGCAGGTGCAGCCGATCTGTTCGTTGCGGTAATAAATCGGGTGATCCGTCTGAATGCCGCCGATATGGTGATGGTCAATGATTGCCCGGATATCCGCGTCTTCAATATGATTCAGGGTCTGGTTCATGGCGCTGTGGTCTACCAGGATCACCTTGCGGTGGTCATAGTTCAGCACATGGTAGCGCGAAACAACCCCGATGATTGTTCCTTCCCTGTCAATGACCGGGAAACTGCGGATCCGGGACTTGTTGATCTTGACGGCAGCTTCATTGACGAACTCATCGGCCCCGAACGTGATGATATTTTCAGCCATGATTTCTTCAACCGGATAGGATTCGGTGATGAATTCAGCTGCGAACATCGTATCCTGGTCGGTTTCAATGACAGCACATCCGGCTTCGGCAGCCAGCTGCCGCACACGTTCGTCTGTCTTTACCCCGCAGGTAATCACCAGGCACTTGACCCCCATGCGGATCAGCATCTCGTGTTTCTCACTGCCGCCGGAAAGAATGGAAATGCCGCCCTGCAGGTTGTATCTGCGGGCTTCCGTCTCTTCCAGGGTGATGACATGGACATAA
>JAEEHG010000055.1 GCA_016280695.1 Solobacterium sp.
GCCGTACTGTGGATGTGGCGCTGGCTGTCCGGCCGGGAGACGGTGGTTACCGGTCATTTGAAATCCGGCTGGCTGAAGATGAAATTTTCCATACATCCTTTGTATATGACCGTGACCGGCAGGAGATCACGGCCGACCGCAGCTGTTCCGGCGCGGAAACAACCGTCCTGCACAGGAAGTCATTCCGGACGGCAGAATACAATAATGAACTGAAACTGCGGCTGGTCCTGGACCGGTACAGTGTAGAACTGTTTGTCAATGATGGGGAACAGACCTTCACCATGACCATCGGCACGGACCTGGGCGCTGAGGGCATCAGCTTTCGGGCGGACGGGAATGCGGTTATGGATATTGAATCTTTTACCCTGAGGAAACCGGCATAAACAGACAGAAAAAGATCCGGGGAAAACAGCCGTATCATTTCTTGTTGGCGCTGAACACAAAAAAAGTTCTGATTCCCGGAATCAGAACTTCATGTTTTTGCAGTATGGTGCGCCTGACAGGACTTGAACCTGCACGCCGTGAGGCAACAGATCCTAAATCTGTCGTGTCTGCCGATTTCACCACAGGCGCATTTTTACCGGGTTATTATACCATGATCAGCGAAGATCGCGGTATAATGACACATATGGATAAACTGGAAGAAAACAGAGCGGTTATCAATGAAACAGATGCGGAACTGGTGCGGCTGTTTGAACGGCGCATGCACGCGGTGAAGGAGATCATTGGCTATAAGCTGGAACATGGTCTGCCGATCCTGGACAGCGGCCGCGAAGCCGTCATCATGGAGAGAAACAGCAGACTGCTGGAAGATCCGGAACTGGAGCCGTTCTTCCGGGAATGGTATGCGGAAACCATCGCGGTATCAAAGGCATACCAGCAGATGATCAAGGGAAAGGATGAATAAATATGGGTGAATTACTGACACAGCTGCGGAAGGAAAACATGCAGGCAATGAAGGACAAGGACACGCTGAAGAAAGGCGTCCTGTCCCTGCTGATCTCCGCCATTGCGCTGGGAGAAAAGGAAAAAGGGGAAACCCTGAGCAAAGAAGATGAGCTGACCTATGTGCAGAAGGAACTCAAGCAGACAAAGGAAACACTGGCGGAAACACCGGCTGACCGGGCTGACCTGATTGCGGAAACACAGAAGAAAATTGCCATTCTGGAAGCTTACCTGCCGCAGCAGATGAGCGAGGCGGAAATCAAGGCAGCCATTGAAGCCATCATGCAGGAGAAAGGACTTGAGCCGGTCAAGAAGGCACAGGGTGTCATCATGAAGGAAATGATGGCAAAGTACAAGGGCCAGACCGACGGCAAGACCGTAAACAAGGTGCTGGCCGGAATCCTGGGCTGAAACACAAACCATGTCAGATGACATGGTTTTTTAGCGGCGGTCTGCTATAGTAGTACAGTACGGAGAAATGAGGCGTTTATGATAGCGGAAATTATCAGTGTCGGTACGGAACTGCTGCTCGGGAACATCCTGAATACCAACGCGCAGTATCTGTCGAAGCATCTGGCGGACCTGGGTATTGAAGTGCACTTCCAGACCGTAGTCGGCGATAACCCGGCCCGGATCATGGCAGCGGTGGAAACCGCGTATACCCGGGCGGATACGGTCATCATGACCGGCGGCCTGGGCCCGACAAAAGACGATATTACAAAGGAAATGCTGGCGGAATACTTCCACCGCAGACTGGTCATGGATGAACAGGCCTTGGCCATGCTGGAGAATCTGCTGACCATAGCCGGCCGGCAGTCCCTGAAGGACAGCCTGGCCAAGCAGGCCCTGGTGCCGGAGAACAGCCTGGTGCTTTACAACCACCACGGCACGGCGCCGGGCATCATCATGGAATATGACGGCCGGACCTGCATCCTTCTGCCGGGTCCGCCGAAGGAAATGGAGCCGATGTTTGCAGAATATTGTATGGACTATCTGCGGGCCCGCAGCCACAGGGTGCTGGTTTCCGTCAATGTCAAGCTGCTCAGCATGCAGGAGGCGCCGCGGATGGCTGTCGGCGAAGCCCCGGTCGCTGATGCCCTTGATGAGCTGCTGGATCAGGAAAACCCGACGGTGGCTACCTATGCCAAGGATGACGGCTGCCTGATCCGGGTCACGGCCGCGGCTGCGGATCACGATGCCGCCATGGGGATGATTGAGCCGGTCATTGCCGAGATCCGGCACCGCCTCGGTGACGAATATATCCGTTATATCCGGGAAGAACTGCCGGAATGAAACAGGGGAAACAGGTTTTCCCGGGGAATGATCTAAACGATGGAATACTTTGATATCTGTGATGAAAACGGCCGCCCCCTGGGAGAAACCGTCAGCCGGGCGGAAGCCCACCGCCTCGGTATCCGGCACCGCACGGCCCACATCTGGATCATCCGCTGTGTACGGGGAAGGTATGAAGTCCTGCTGCAGCAGCGCAGCCTGCAGAAGGATTCCTTTCCGGGACTCTTTGATACCTCCTCGGCCGGACATGTACCTGCCGGTCAGGAACCGCTGCCTTCCGCCCTGCGTGAACTGCGGGAAGAACTGGGCATTGCGGCAGAACCGGAAGACCTGCAGTACATCGGGCAGTTTCACATCCAGTATGAGAAGGTGTTCCATGAAGCCCTGTTCCGGGACAATGAAGTCGCCTGGGTCTACGTGTATGAGAAGCCTGTACAGGCTGACACGCTGGTCCTGCAGGCAAGCGAAGTGGCCGCGGTCTGCTGGTTTGACATGGCGGAGGTGCGGCGGGAAATCGAACAGACCAGGGAGCGCTTCTGTGTCCCGAAGGCAAGCCTGGACCTGCTGGCCCGCTGGCTCAGGGAAAGATAAACAAAAGGAGAATCACACGATTCTCCTTTTTGCTTGAACAGGATGACGGGATTTACTCCGAGAACTTCCAGGCGGTATCCAGGGCGATTTCCATCATGTCGGTGAAGCTGTTCTGACGCTCTTCGGCAGTCAGGGCGACCGGCTTGAAGAGATGGTCGCTGATGGAAAGGATGGACAGGGCTTTCTTGCCGCAGGCCGCGGCTGTCCAGTACAGGCCGGATGTTTCCATTTCCACACAGAGGTGGCCGAATTTTCTGAGTTTCTCGTTCAGATCCGGCTGCGGATAGTAGAAGAAGTCTGAGGTATAGACCTTGCCGACCTTGAACTTCACGTCTTTTTCGCGTGCCGCCCGGACAGCTTCCTCCAGCATGTCATAGTCACCGCAGGCTGCCAGCTGGCCCGGAATGCCGAACGCATTGCCGTAGGACGAGTTTGTGGAAGCGGCCTGGGCGATCACGACGTCACGGGCATCCACATCGTCAGCCAGTCCGCCGGCTGAGCCGATGCGGATGATGGCTTCAACCCCGAACTGGTTGTACAGCTCGGTCGCGTAGATTCCCATGGAGGGGACACCCATGCCGTGACCCATGACGGAGATCCGCTTGCCCTTGTAGGTGCCGGTGAAGCCGAGCATGTTTCTGACCTCGTTGAAGCAGACAACATCGGTCATGTACTGATCGGCGACAGCCTTAGCGCGCAGCGGGTCACCCGGCATCAGCACGACTTTGGCAATCTCGGCGGTAGCGCGGATGCTGGCGGAAATAGATTCTCTTGGTTCCATAGTGTTTTAATCTCCTTATTATTCAGCGAACA
>JAEEHG010000056.1 GCA_016280695.1 Solobacterium sp.
ACGGTTTCGGGATCGCCATCGGCACGCCGGATGGCTATGTGGTCTACACCAGTGAATTCATCGTTGACTATGATACGAAGAATGAGGCATTCGACTTCAATATCGCGGATATCACCGAACTCAGCGGTAAGGGTATCCTGGCCCTGATGACCGAATCGGTCGGCTCGACCCGGGGCGGCCACAGCGCGCCGAACCACCGCATCACCGAGCAGATCGCCCCGTATATCGAGGATGCCCGGGACCGGGTGGTCATTACGGCTTACAGCCAGAATCTCTACCGGATTATCGAAATCATCGAACTGGCCGTGCGCTACAACCGCAAGGTCATGATCTACGACGAGGAACTGCGGGCCCTGATGCAGGACATGGCAACCCTGGGCTACTACCGGATCCCGGCCGGCCTGGAGATTGCCCCGCAGAACTATGACAACACCATGGACAATGTGATTGTGATCATCGCCGGCAACGGCCAGACGATTTTCCGCAAGGTCCATAAGATCGCTACCCGTGAAGATGAAACCATCCAGCTGCGGGATACCGACACCGTCATCATCTGTTCCCCGGCAGTGCCCGGCACGGAGCGGGATGAGAGCGCCATGGAGGATGATCTTTACAAGGAGACCTCACGGGTCTTCGCCATTGATTCCAGGCGGACCTTCAGCATGCACGCTTCGATTGAAGACCTGAAGATGATGCTGTACCTGATGAAGCCCCGGTACTATATCCCGGTCAAGGGGGAGTACCGGCAGCTGATCTCCAATGCCAATATTGCGCTGGATATGGGCTTTCCCGCCAGCAGCATCATTGTCATGGATAACGGCCAGATCGCGGTCATCAGCGACGGCCGGCTGGAACGGCAGTTTGAAAGCATCAAGGTCGAGGATGTGCTGGTCGACGGCAAGGAAAACCTGGACGCCGCCGGCATGATTCTCAAGGACCGTGAGATCCTCAGCACAGACGGCGTCATCATTGTCGGAGTCGTGGTCAATCACGCCACCAAGGAAGTGATCGGCGGCCCGGATGTGCAGAGCCGCGGGGTGATTTATCTGAAGGATGCCGACTACATCATCAAGGAAATCGGTGATATTCTGGAGAATGTGATAGTGGAAGCCGTCCGCAGCCATCAGTATGACAACATGGCCTGCCGGGCGGAAGCCAGGGAACGGATCAGCCGTTATGTCATGAAGGAAACAGGCAAGCGGCCGATGATCCTGCCGGCGATCGTTGAGATCAATGTCGGCGTTTGAGAAGAGGCGGAAAGTGACACGTAAGACAGGAAATACAGCAAAAAAGACAACCGGGAGCACCTCCCGGCGCAAGACCAGGGCGGAGCGGGAAGCAGAGAAGCTGAGGCTGCAGCAGATCGAAGAAGAGAAGCGGTGGCGGCGGACCTGCATTTTTGCCGTGATTCTGTTCGCCCTGACGATTGTGGCCTATACAAGGATGGGCCTGGTCGGACGCTATCTCGGCGATGGGCTGCAGTATCTGTTCGGGCATTTCTATTACATCCTGACCGGGCTGTTTGTGGTCCATGTGATCCTCTTCGCGATCAACCGGGCCAGCGGGAATTCCGCCAGCCGGAATCCGCTGGGCATGATCCTGATCATCCTGGCCTTCCTGATGATCCTTTCCTACCGGGATACACCGCATGACCTGAAAGGCATTGAGATCCTGCAGAGCTATAACGAGGATCTGCGTGTTTACTTCAGTGAAACACCGCCGGACAAAGTGGGCGGCGGTCTCTTCGGGGCCCTGCTGGTGTCGCTGAGTACGATGCTGGTGGACTGGAAGGGGACCATCCTGGTCATCGCGGTCCTGATCGTCATCTCACTGATCCTGCTGATCAGCCTGAAGGTATACAAGCAGGCCTTTGCGACAATTAAGAACTACTTCGCGACCAACGAGGAAGACGATGACGATGAAGAAGACGAGGAAGATGATGAACCAGTACCGGCCGTCACCCTGAAGAAGCCGGAAAAGAAATCCGAAAGGGTGCCGGACAACGTCATCTCACTGGCTGACCTGCCGAAACAGGAACTCGGCCATATTACGCCGACCGTGCCGAATATCCGGGTGGATATGGAAGATACCCGGGACCTGCCGGTGGCGGAACCGGCACCGGCCGCAACCATGGACACGGTGCAGATCCCGCTGAGCATGCGGGAACCGCAGCCGGCTGCCCGCGGGGAAGCGCAGAAGGAAGAAAAGAAGAGCCTGTTCATTACGGCCGACGGGCCGATGCAGCAGCAGCTCTCCATTATCCATGCGGCCGCGCTGGAAAATGAAGAAGTGGATGAGGATTACTATCCGGCCTATGTCCCGGTAACGCCGCTGCGACCGTATGCCGGTTCAGAACCTAATCCGTATCCGGACCCGTACGTTGAGCCGGAACCATTTACTGCCCCGGAACCGTATATTGAACCGGCCCCGGTTTATCCTGAACCGGAAGAACCGGTGACTGAGCCTGCCCCGAAACCGGAAGTCAAACCGGAACCCGTCAAGGAAGATCCGGCCATTGCGCATCCGCGCAAGGCGAAGAACTACCGTCTGCCGAAAGACAACCTGCTTGACCCGATTCCGCAGAAACAGCGTGACATCATGGAACTGAACCGGGCCAATGCCGTGGACAAGGGCGAGCTGCTGATCCAGGCGCTGCGCAACTTCGATATCGAAGCCCAGCTGAAGGATTACCATATCGGCCCGTCCGTCACGAAATTTGAAATCAAGCCGAGTGCCAACGTCAAGGTATCGCGGATCCTGAACCTGGCTGATGATATCAAGATGCAGCTGGCAGTCCGGGATGTGCGTATCGAAGCGCCGATTCCGGGATACAACGCGGTCGGCGTGGAAGTGCCGAACCAGAAAGCCATTCCGGTCAAGATGCGGGAGCTGATCCACAACATCTCCGAAAAGGATCAGGCCGAACCGCTGCTGATCATCCTCGGCAAGGACCTGATGGGCAATACCGTCACTTGCCGGCTGGATAAGATGCCGCACCTGCTGATTGCCGGCGCAACCGGTTCCGGCAAATCCGTATGCATGAACTCGATCATCACATCACTGCTGATGCGGACCAGGCCGGAAGATGTCAAACTGCTCCTGGTTGACCCGAAGAAGGTCGAATTCACACCATACCAGAGCATCCCGCACCTGATCGGCCCGGTCATCAACGATCCGGCCCAGGCCAGCAATGCCCTGAAGGTCATTGTCAAGATCATGGAAGACCGTTATGACATGTTCTCCAAGGCCGGGGTGCGCAATATCCAGGGCTTCAACGCGAAAGTCGAAAACGATCCGGCTCCTGCGGACGGTTCACCGAAGCCGGAGAAGATGCCGTACATCGTGGTCATTGTGGATGAGATGGCTGACCTGATGCTGGTGGCCGGCAAGGAAGTGGAAGCTTCCGTGCAGCGGATTACCCAGCTGGCCAGAGCCGCCGGCATCCACCTGATCATCGCCACCCAGAGGCCGTCGGTAGACGTCATTACCGGGGTCATCAAGTCGAATATCCCGAGCCGGATTGCCTTCGCGGTATCCTCAGGTATTGACTCACGGACCATCCTCGATCATGTCGGCGCGGAACGGCTGCTCGGCAACGGCGATATGCTGTACATGCCGATCGGCTCGTCCAACGCGACCCGCGTGCAGGGTGTGTTCGTCACGGATGAGGAAGTGCAGCGGATAGCAAAGTTCTGCTCGGATCAGCAGACCCCGTTCTACGATGACGCCTTCATCCGCCTGGACGGTGTTGACGGCAATGAGGGAACCGCCGTCATGGGCGCTGACTCAGACCCGATGCTGGAAGACATCAAACAGTTTGTCATCGACCAGCAGAAAGCCTCGACATCGCTGCTGCAGCGGCACTTCGGCATCGGCTACAACCGGGCGGCCCGCATGATTGACGTCCTGGAAGAGCAGGGGGTCATCGGTCCGGCCCAGGGTTCCAAGCCCCGTGAAGTATATATCAAGAAAAATGCCTGAAAAGGCATTTTTTCTTGCAATCAGGCAAATCCCGCGCTATTGTTCCGGGGTATGAGAAAGTTTGAAACCATCCGTCAGATCATCAGTTTCATGTTTGTGTCCTGCGCCGTGACGATTCTGCAGCTGACACTGGTCAACCTGTTCCTGTATCTGCTACATGGCTGGAAGGCACCGCTGCCGGACTGGCTGGGCCGGTTCATGAATCCGCAGACCGTCGGTTACGGCAATGACAACTGGGGCTATGTGCTGCCGTTTTTCCTGTCCAATGCCCTGGCCAATATTTACGGCTACTTCCAGAACCGGAAGACCACGTTCCACAGCGATGCCCCGCAGCACAGTTTCCATATCTACCTGGTGCTGATCAGTGTCCTGATCCTGCTGTCCACCTGGTTCCAGGGCACCGCAGCCCACCGGATCGGCATCCTGTACCCGTATCTGCCGGCAGCCAGCATTGCGGCTTTTCTGGCCGGCATGCTGCAGTGGCTGATCCTGTTCCCGGCCGAGAAATTCATCCTTTTCCGGCCCCGCCAGAACACTTGAATTGACTTCCGGGCCTGCCCTGCTATGATACAGATACGAAAGGGGCATGTTTATGAATCTGGTTTCATGGGTGATTCTGATCTTAATTCTGGCCCTGGTTGCGGCAGATATATGGTATCTGCGTACGCACCGGAGCAGCTGCTCCGGCGTCTGCAGTGAATGCGGTTCGGTCTGCCGGTGGAGCGAGGACCTGAAAAAGGCCCGCCGGGAAATCCGCAGGGACCGCAACATGCCGCAGGCATAAGTGCCTGAATTTGAAATGCTTATTCAGAAAAGACAAATACCGCGGACGGTATTTGTTTTTTTATCCCAAATGGCACAGATTGGCCGGTTTGAAGGAAGTGGTTTTCCTCCGTATCATTCCTTGTACACAGAAGCAATCAGGAGGTGTGAACAGATGATCAATCAATGTGTACTGGTCGGCAAGGTTGTCCGTGAGCCGGAAATCCGCACGACGCCGAAGGGCAATACGATTGCCCATATGCTGGTGGAGGCAGACCGCAGTTTCCGCAACGAGGACGGCTCTTTATCATCGGATGTCTTCCAGGTGACACTCTGGAAAGGAATTGCTGAGGAATGCGCCAGCCTCTGCCATCCGGGCAGCCTGGTGGGCATCAAAGGGCGTCTGCAGGCAACCGTGTTCGAGAAGAATGACCGGACATACTACAACTGTGAAGTGATTGCCGAAAAGGTATCATTCATCAGTGAACGGATCGCGGCGGCGGGATGATCTAACGGTCCAGTTCCAGGTGCCGGGAAGGCAATGGGGGCCGGCTGATCACCGCGCGGATCCACGGTCCGTAATTGGTCTGGTCCAGGACGGTCAGCAGTTTCTTCCATTCCGGGGATCGGAAGGCATCGCTGTGATCGGCGATCTGCCCGTTTCCGTACCAGGCAAAGTAATCCTTCAGAAGGGACAGGAAGATTTCCTGTTCTTTCTGGCTGACCTGCTGTTCTTTCAGCATGACCCCGAGGGCTTCCTGCAGCTGATTGTCGGCCTGTGTATCCATTTCCTGTATGGCATCTGCCAGGTCTGCCGAACCGTATGTGTGCAGGTCCAGGGAGACGGCATCATAGGTGATGTGCCGGTCTCCCAGAACCAGGCGGCCGTACGGATGCGGGGCCATAGCCGGCATCCCGCTGATGATTTCATACAGCTGCCGGTGCTGAAGAATGACCTGGCTGTGCTGATGCCCGCTCAGGCAGAGCGCCACCGGATAACGCTGCAGGAGGGCAGACAGGTCCGGGTTGGTTATACTGCCGGGTGTACCGTCCGGTCCGGGGATGACATTATGATGCGAAAGGAAAATTACCTGCAGGCCATCGGCGGCGGCCGCTTTGAGGCGCTGCTGGAGCCAGTCCATGGTGCCGTCTGAAAATGTCCCGTAGGAAGAGGTGGTGTCCGTATGGTCATCCATGGCCAGCAGGGCATAACCGCCCAGCCGCACTTCATAGCTCAATGAGTGGGGATCGGCAGCGTCACCCTGCATGAAAGCCCCGTACAGTTCTTTCAGGACGGTACGGTCGGCGTGATCATAATCATGGTTGCCGGGCAGTACCATCACACGGATGCCGGCATCAGCCGCCTCCTGCAGATAAGTGCAGAGCTGTTCAGCATCCGCAGGGGTGCCGCTGTTGGTATTGTCGCCGGTCAGGATCAGCACATCCGGCTTGAGGGCAATGACCTCATGGATCATGGCCTGCGTCAGTTCATCGATGCGCGTCATGGCCGGGATGATCTGCCCGGAGGCCTTACCGGCCGTATAATGAAGATCCGAAACAATAACCGCGCTGACCGGCGCATGTTCAACAGCCCCGGCAGCGGGGGCTGAACAGGCACAAAGCAGGATGGCCGCAAGCAGCAAGAGAAAACGTTTCATAGCGATATCATAACAGACGCCGGTTTTTCATTCAGTGAAAAAAATGTATACTGAAAACAGAATACAGGAACTATGGAGGATATCATTCATGGACGCTATGTCAAGATTCAACCTGTGGCGGCAGAAACTGTCCCCGCAGGATCCGCTGTTCGCGGAACTGGAAGATATAAAGGATAATCCCGGAGAAATAGAGGAGCGCTTTTATCAGGATCTGTCATTCGGCACGGCCGGCCTGCGCGGCAAGATCGGGGCCGGCACAAACCGCATGAACGTCTATACCGTCGGCAAGGCAACCCAGGGCATCGCCCGCTACATCATCTCACATGGCCGCTCTGCCATGGACAGGGGTGTGGTCATTGCCCATGACCCGCGGCACTTCTCGAAGGAATTCTCCCAGCTGGCGGCCGGCATTTTCGCGGCCAACGGCATCCAGGCATATGTCTTCCCGGATCTCAGGCCTACTCCC
>JAEEHG010000057.1 GCA_016280695.1 Solobacterium sp.
GAATACGGAAAGAACGACATGGACCGCAGGATACTGGATCAGTGCCCCCTGTTCCGGGGCCTCAGCGATAACGACACCGCTTATGCACTGGCTTTTTTCCATGCCCGCGAACAGCACTGCCGCCGGGGTGAGCAGCTGAACAGGACCGGAGAAATGATGCGGAACTTCGGACTTGTGCTCACCGGTATCATCCATGTTTCAATGGATGATTTTGACGGCAACCAACTGCTCATGGCCAGCGTGACGCCGGGCATCACCTTCGGTGAATCCCTCTGTTACCTGGGTATGGAAGCGCTCGTTTCCGTGGAAAGCGTCACCGATTCCACCGTGCTGATGATGGATACCGAATCCCTGCGGCATCCCGCGGCCAGCCAGACCGCCATGGATATCGAACTTACCCGGCGGTTTACTGCCATGCTGGCGGAACGGACCCTGCGGATGAACGACCGGATCCAGGTTCTGAGCAAGCTCACGATCCGGGAGAAAGTCATCACCCTGCTCAGCCAGTATACCGGCCGGGAAAACACTGCTGTCATTACCCTGCCCTTCAACCGGGAAGCCATGGCCACCTATCTCGGCACCAACCAGAGCGCCCTTTCCCGGGAACTGCGCAAGATGAAAGATGAAGGCATCATCCGCTTTCACGGCAGCACATTTGAAATTCTCTGACCTGTTTGCGAATTTTTTAACAAAGATCTTCATTGTACGTTGCAATTGCAATGTACTTCTTTTTCTTTTGTCTATATAGTGGAGACATTCTGAAAGAATAGAGGTAAATATGAAAAAGAATAAACTGATTACCATTGCCATGGCTGCGGCCATGAGCATGTCCCTGCTGGCCGGCTGCACCAAGACGGAAGCCCCGGCAGAAACTCCGGCCCCGGAGGAAACTGTCGATGTTTCGGCGATTGACATCAACGTCGGCGTGCTGAAGGGCCCGACTGGCATGGGTGCCATCAAACTCATGGACGATGCCGAAACAGGCGTCTATCCGAATTATCACTTCACCCTGACACCGGACCCGACTGATATCGTTGCCAAGCTGTCCAACGGTGACCTGGATATCGGTGCCCTGCCGACCAATGTCGCTGCCAACCTGTACAACAAGACCAGCGGCGGCGTTGAGATTATCGCCATCAACTGCCTGGGTGTTCTCTACATTCTGGAGAACGGTGATGCGGTCCAGTCGGTTGAAGACCTGCGCGGCCGGACCATCTACTGCAACGGCCAGGGAAGCAACCCGGAATACATGATCAACTTCGTCCTGGAACAGAACGGCCTGAAGCCGGGTGAGGATGTTAAAATCGAGTTCGCTGATGCCAGTGAGATTGCGACCAAGATGATTGCCGGCGATATCGACCTGTGCATGCTGCCGGTGCCGGCTGTCACGACCATCATGATGAAGAACCCGGATGTCCGCAAAGCCCTGGATATGACGGTTGAATACAGCAATGCCGCCAATGACGGCAGTGTCCTGACCATGGGCTGCCTGGCTGCCCGCAAGGCTTTCATCGAAGAGAATCCGGAAGCAGTCGATGCCTTCCTGAAGAACTATGCCGCAACTGTGGACGAAGTACTGAGTGATGTTGACGCAAGTGCGGAACTGATTGCCAAGTATGAAATCACCGGCAATGCCGAAATCGCCAAAAAGGCTATTCCGGATGCCAGCATCGTATGCATTACGGGAGCTGATCTGAAGCCGGCGCTGGAAGGCTACTTCCAGGTGCTCTTCAATGCCGATCCGGCATCTGTCGGCGGCGCTATGCCGGCAGACGACTTCTACTATGTCGGCGCGGCGGAATAAGCTGCTGATCAGCCTTACAGTATTGTGTTTCTGGATTGGTGTCTGGGCTATGGCGTCCATGGCGGTGCATCAGGAACTCCTGATTCCTTCACCGCTTGCCGTGGCCCGGCACCTTTATGCAATCGTGCACTCCGGAACCTTCCTTAAGGTCGTCAGCACTTCCCTGCTGCGGGTCCTGGGCGGCTTTCTGTGCGGCTGTCTGGCCGGGGTGATCCTGGCCATTGTCTGCAGCCTGTCACCGCTGCTCAACGCCCTGCTGTATCCCCTGGTGCGCACCATCAGTGCCGTACCGGTCACCAGTTTCATCATTCTGGTCATGCTGTGGCTGTCCTACACTTATGTACCGGTTTTCATTGCCGCCCTGCTGGTCACGCCGATTGTCTTCGGAAATGTCCGGGCCGGGATTACGGAAACCGATGCTTCCCTGCTGGAAGTCGCAAAGATCTACCGCTTCAGCCGGATGAAGACCCTGAGGCATGTCTATATTCCGTCTGTCCTGCCGTACTTCTGGTCCGGGGCACTGACCGCCCTCGGGCTGGCCTGGAAAGCCGGCATTGCGGCTGAAGTGCTGGCCCTGCCGAAAAATGCGATCGGCAGCGGGATGTACTACTCGAAGCTTTATCTGGAAACGGCGGACCTGTTTGCCTGGACCGTCATTGTTGTTATCTTCAGCTTCTTCTTCGAAAAGCTGATGCAGTTTTTCATGCGTCGC
>JAEEHG010000058.1 GCA_016280695.1 Solobacterium sp.
CGGCGACTGTCATGGGATTCTTTTTGACATCCTCCAGCGGCATGCAGATGCATTTTTCATTCCATTCGCAGTCAACATAATTCCCGTTAATGTCATAGTAGAGCATACAGACACAGCCGACTGCGCCTTTTGCCTGCAGTTCCCTGGCCTGTGCCTCCGTCTGGTATTCACGGATCATTTCCGCGGTTTTCAGCCGGCTGACATCGATGCCGCCCAGCCCGGTTATGATCAGGTCGCACCTGGTCATCAGTTCCGTCACTTCCCGGACATTCGGGTCATTCAGGAGCTGGCTGCGGGCAAAGGCGTTGTCCATGTAGATCGGCGTGTTCAGGTAATAGCCGGTCCCGTGGAAAGTGGATGCCAGGTTGTTGATGATCTCGCGGGATTCGATGGCCTGCCGGGAGTTTGATATGGTGCCGATCAACTGGACGACATCAAGCTGGCAGCTGTGGATCGGCCGGATTTTCCGGTTGGTCCGGTCTGCCGCGTTGCCGCTGGCAACCCCGATGCGCATATGTCCTTTCAGCAGGTTGGAAACATAGATCGATGCGAAGTCCGTGGCGGCGTCCAGTGTCTGGTCATATGTATCACCTTCGAAATTGGTGAAAATGATCGCGTCCTTCAGGCCAAAGCTTTCACGGAAGACTTTTTCCACGGAAGGAACACGGTCCCGGACATGCTTGACCCTGATGTCGACGATGCCGATCTCTCTTGCCCGGGTAAGCAGTCGTGAAACCTTCGAACGTGAGAAGTACAGCCGGCGGGCAATCTCAGCCTGCATCATGTTCTGGTTGTAGTACATGTCGGCGATCTGGGACAGGAACGCGTATTCCTGCAGGTCCTTTTCATTTTTCGAAAGGGCTGCTGATTCAATTACATTCAGATCATGATCAGCCATTTTTCAGTGCCTCATAAACTGCTTCAGTATCCTTCACCACATCCTGGTAAAGACTGAAATTCTGCATATCAGGAGTATAGGTATAGACTTTGGCCCCGGACCGGGCAGCCGTGAACGCCGACCGGTAATCAGGGTAGAGGCCAAGGGTGACGGAAGCAGAAATGAAGGACCCGATGGCGGTAGCCTGGGCGTCATCATAGCGGATCAGCGTTTTGCCCAGCATGTCAGCCAGGATCTGATCAAACAGTTCACACTTGGTCAGACCGCCGCCGATGCAGATCCGCGCGGCATCCCGGGATTGCGCCGGCAGTGCCTTGACGCTTCTAACGATTTCCGCGGCAATCCCTTCAAGCATGGCGCGGCCGAGGTCAGCCCTGGTGCTGCCAAGGGAGAGGTGTGTGAAGGATGCTCTGGCATTCGGGTTCCAGTCGCGTGAACCGCAGCCCTGGAACAGCGGGACAATCCGAACCCCGTTGGCGCCGGGGGCGGAGGTGCCGGCGATCGCGTGAAAACGGCCGAAATCAGGATGGCCGTCCTGCCACAGTTCCGGGAATATTTCTTTCAGGAGCCAGTTCAGGGCAGCTGCGGAAGCCAGCACATTGGCTTCCAGCACATATTTGCCCGGGATGGCTGAAGTGTTGCAGATGATCGCGGGATTATCGAGATATGGCTGATCTGCCAGGGAAATAATGAAGGATCCGGTCCCGCAGTTGATGACCAGGGATGAATGATCCAGTTCCCCGAGGCCAAGGGCGGAATTCTGCTGGTCCCCGCCGGTTGTAATAACCGGGATGCCGGCCCGGACACCGGTTGTTTCCGCAAAGGCGGCAGTTGTCATACCGGCGATGGAACCTGTTTCCCGCAGTTCCGGCAGCTTTTCCAGGTCAAGATCATAGAGACGGAGCATCTTTTCGTCATACTGCAATGTATGGATATTCATGACGCCGGTGCGGCTGCCGTATGTTGTTTCGCTGGTAAACGCGCCGGTCATGACATTGATCAGATAATCCGGCACGACCAGGGCCTTGCAGGCTTTCCGGTAGGCATCCGCAAGGTGTTCCTTGAACCAGGAGATCTTGGCGGCAGTGAAGACGGTATTGACCCTGGCCCCGACTGTCTGATGGATTTCGGGGTTCATGGGCTCGAGCTGTTCGCAGATCTCCTTGTTGCGGGTGTCCTGCCACATGATGAAATTGCTCAGCGGCTTGCCGTCTTTGTCAATCAGGGCAGGGGCAGAGCGGAAGGCGGTGACGGATATGGCGTCAACGGTAAAGGAAGCGGCTGTTTCCCTGACAATCTCAGTCAGCCTGTCTTTCAGGACAAGCGGATCCTGTTCGATGTAATTGTCAATGAAGATCAGCGGTGTCAGGCGGCTGACCTGGCAGAGTTCATTTCCATCCTGATCATACAGGATGCCGCGCATGCTGGTGGTGCCGATATCGAGTACGAGAATGTTCATTGTCCTGACCTCTATACTGTTATTCAAATCATACCGTAATTGCTTTGGCAGATGAATAAAATTTCAGGAAAATCACGCGATTATTAGTGCAATCAGGCAAAAATGGTGGAATATTCTGAACATATGTGCAGGATTCGGAAAAGCGTTGACCCGGCAAAGCCAATTCATATAGTATGAAGCCGGAAACAGGTATAAGCGTATCCAGAAAATATAGAATCTTATCTGACAGGAGGAGGAACAGGCATGAGTTTAATTGATGATATTACGAGAGAAACGTGGATTAAGAAGACATTCCCGGAATGGGGGACCTGGCTGGTCGAGGAAATCGAGGAAAAGGAAGTGCCGGCCGGAAACGTGTCCATGTGGTGGCTTGGCTGTGTCGGCATCTGGATGAAGACACCGGCCAACACGAACATCACGATTGACCTGTGGACCGGCAACGGCAAGCGCACGCACGGCAACGGCAAGATGGCTGTCGGTCATCAGATGGCCAATATGAGCGGCGCAAGAAAGATGCAGCCGAACCTGCGGAATGTCCCGTTCGTGTTCGACCCGTTTGCTTTCCGGCACGTTGACGCTGTCCTTGCCACGCATTATCACCACGATCACATGAGTGAGGAATGGGCTGCCCATGTCATTCATTCCGGTATGACTACAACCGATGAAAACGGCAAGGAGATCCCGGTTCCGTTCATCGGCCCGTACAAGTCCTGCGAATTATGGCAGAAGTGGGGCGTGCCGGCAGACCGCTGCGTCGTTGTCAAGCCTGGCGATGTCATCAGGTTCAAGGATCTTGAAATCGTCTGTCTGGAAGCCTTTGACCGCACCTGCCTGGTCACAACCGACTCCACCGGACCGGACCGTGAAGAACTGGCCGGGAAGAACCTGCTGACTGACATGGATGAAAAGGCCGTCAATTACCTGATCAAGACACCGGGCGGCAATATCTATCATTCCGGTGACTCACACTTCTCCATCGGTTTTGCCAAGCACGGCAAGGAACATGACATCGATGTCGCGTTCGGGGCCTTCGGGGAAAACCCGGTCGGCATCCAGGACAAGATGACATCCGTCGATATCCTGAGAATGGCGGAGAGCCTGCGCTGCAAGGTCGTCATTCCGATCCACCATGATATCTGGAGCAATTTCCAGGCGGATACCGAAGAAATCCGGCTTCTGTATGACTTCAAGAAGCCGAGAAACAACTATCAGTTCCATCCGTTCTTCTGGCAGGTCGGCGGGCAGTACACCTATCCGCAGGATAAGGACATCATGTACTATCACCATCCGCGGGGCTTTGAGGATTATTTTGAAAATCCCCGGAATGTACCGTTTGATTCCATCCTGTAGGAAATATCGCCGCAGCCTGCCTTTACGGGCAGATGCCGGCTTCATGTACGGAAACAGAACAGAAAAAAGGGACAGTTCACTGAACTGTCCCTTTATCTGTCAATAACGGGATTTACCTGCTTTTGACAACTTCAACGATGTGCTCGGCGCAGATGCCGTACTTCTTCAGGACTTCCGCCGCCTTGCCGCTTTCACCGAACGTATCTTCGACACCGATCGGATAGACCGGGGTGCCCGGCTCCTGTGCTGCCGTTTCGGCAACAGCGGAGAACAGGCCGCCGATCACACTGTGCTCTTCCAGGCAGAAAGCCTTCCTGTGGCTTCTGAGCTGGGCCAGAATGCCTTCCTTGTCCAGCGGCTTCAGGCAGGTCACGTTGACCACACTGACGGAAATGCCGTCCTTTTCAAGCTCTTCAGCTGCCTTGAGCGCTTCCTGAACCATCAGGCCCATCGCGAACAGGACGACATCAGTGCCCTGTTTCAGCACTCTGACTTTCGTGAAATCAAAGACTGTGTTTTCGTCAAAGACATCTTCGACTTTGCCTCTGCCGAGTCTGACGTAGCACGGGCCCTTGTGATCAGCGACATAATCGATCACGGCTTTTGTCTCATACTGGTCGCAGGGACCAAAGACAGACATGTTCGGCAGGGACCGCATGATGGCCACATCTTCAATGGACTGGTGGGAGGCACCGTCTTCACCGACGGAAAGCCCGGCGTGGGTGGCGCAGACCTTGACATTGAGATTCGGATAGCAGATTGAGTTGCGGATGATTTCAAAAGCCCTTCCGGCCGCGAAGACCGCAAAGCTGCTGGCAAAGACGGTTTTTCCGGATGCGGCGAGACCGGCTGCCATACCCATCATGTTCGCTTCGGCGATGCCGGCATTGAAATGCCGTTCCGGGCAGGCCTTCCTGGCTTCGGCGGTTTTTGTTGATTTTGTCAGGTCGGCGTCAAGAACGACGATATCTTCACGGGCACTGATCAGTCTGGCCAGTTCCTGACCGTAAGCACTTCTCGTTTCCTGTGCCATTTAACCTTCCTCCTTCAGATCCTTCATGGCCTGTTCAAACTGCTCCGCGTTCGGGGCAGAACCATGCCATGCGTAGTTGTTTTCCATAAAGGAAACGCCTTTTCCCTTGACCGTATGGGCGATGATGGCGGTCGGCTTTCCCTTTGTTTCCCGGGCTTCCCTGAAGGCGGCTTTCAGGGCATCGTAGTCATGGCCGTCGCATTCAACGGCATGCAGGCCGAACGCCTCGGCTTTTTCCTTCAGGGGCAGCGGGCCGATAACGTCCTGGACATTACCGTCAATCTGCAGGCCGTTCTGGTCAAAGATCACACATAAGTTGTCAAGGTTGTAGTGGGCGGCAGCCATCATGGCTTCCCAGACAATGCCTTCTTCGCTTTCGCCGTCACCGACCAGCGCATAGACACGGTAGGGGACCTGGTCAAGTTTGTTGGCAATGGCCATGCCGACAGCGGCCGATACACCCTGGCCCAGGGAACCGGTTGACATATCAACACCCGGCACCTCGTTCATGTTCGGATGTCCCTGCAGGTTGGAATTCAGCTGCCGGAATGTCTTCAGGTCTTCCTTCAGCAGGCCTTTTTCGTCCAGTACGGCATATAAAGCCGGGGATGTATGACCCTTTGACAGGACGAACCGGTCACGCTTTGTGGAATTCAGGTTCTCTTCGCTGATATCCATTTCATCAAAATACAGGGTTGTCAGGATATCCGCAGCCCCCAGGGAACCGCCGGGGTGTCCGGATTGGGCATCAAAGACCATCTGCACAATTTTCCGTCTGACATTTGATGCATAAGCATAAAGTTTAGTATTGTCCATAAGCATCTCCAATTTGCTTTCTGTAAATACAGATCAGGATAAATGAGGATTCTTCCTGAATACACAGGCAGTGTATGCAATCCCTTGCGGATTCATTTACCCGGGACCTGCACTGTAATTATAACAAAGTCCTTTTGTCTGTTCATTGTACAGACGTGCCAAAGACGCAAAACATGTGCGGATATCTGCCATGATCCGGCATATTTTGCCTTCAGCATCGGTTTGTTTCAGCGGGATAAACGGTCCGGTATATGGAATTTTATCCATCCGGGTTTTTTTCGTTGAAAAAACAGAAGAAAAGAAGTAAACTGTCATGGTTCTTATAGATTATTTTAAATATATTTGGGAAGGAGTATTCAATGGAGATTATCAAACTGGTGATCGTATTTGCGGTCATGATTGCCCTGATCGTAATAAAACAGCCGCTGGCAATTGCTGCTCCGGTGGCCGGGATCGTCTGCTGGATCATGTACAGAGTTCCGTTCGCAACCGGCGCCCAGGCAATCATTCACGACCTGACGGCATTCAATACGCTGCAGCTGATCCTGATGATGTACCTGATTACATTCATGCAGAGCATGATCAAGGCCAGAGGGGGCATCGACCAGTCCCAGAAAGCCCTGACAAGACTGTTCCACAACAACTGGATCACCTGCACGGTGGCACCGTTCATTATCGGCCTTCTGCCGGCAGCTCCGGCGGTATTCATTTCCGGTGATGTTATCAGCGAAGCCGTCGGTGACCGTCTGACCAATGAAGAAAAGGCCACGGCCGCTTCCTTCTTCCGGCATGTGTCCGAAGCGTTCATGCCGACCTACGCGGCGATTCTGACCGCGCTGGCCCTGACCGGTGTATCGGCCGGCGGGTTCGTCCTCGGCATGCTGCCGCTGATGATTATTCTTGTTCTGATCGGCTGCTTCTACCTGTAC
>JAEEHG010000004.1 GCA_016280695.1 Solobacterium sp.
ACTTCGAAGTCCCCGTCATAAGGGATTTCCAGGGGGATCGAGCGGATTGTCTTGACATTTTCCGTCACATCCTCGCCGACTTCCCCGTCACCTCTGGTAACCGCGCGGACGAACCGCCCGCCGGCATACTGCAGGGACATGGCCAGACCGTCGATTTTGTTTTCGACCGAGTAGCGCACGGCCCCGACGGCATTCTCAATGCCCCGGCACCAGGCCCGCAGTTCATCATAGCTGAACACATCGCCCATCGACAGCATCGGCCGGGCATGGGCCACCTTCTCAAAGCCTTCCAGCACAGCCCCGCCGACCCGCTGGGTGGGACTCAGCGGATCAAAGAGTTCCGGATGCCGGTCCTCCAGCCCGATCAGTTCCTGCATCAGCCGGTCATATTCGGCATCATCACCCGTCGGCTGCTCCAGCACATAGTATTCATATCCGTACCGATTCAGCAGCTGCCGCAGCTCCTGAATCCGCTCCTGTTCATTCATGCAAGTTCCTCCTGTATCAATGCCCTCACATTATACTATGGTACATCGTTGTTTCCTCAGCCGAAATTAGCCGCGGTGCTGACTTTACCGGCCCGCATCGGGTACAATGACAGAAAGGAATCCTTACATGAATACCGTTATGCTGCAGGCCCTGACCAGGGGCGGATCATCCATGACTTCCTACACCCGGATCCCGGTTCTTTACGCGCTGTTGTGCGGGCTGGCCATCCTGGCTGTACTGCGGACCGAACGGCTGGTCAACCGGATCATCTACCGCCCATTGCGGCTGGCCATGCGCCTGACCGGCAGCTGCCTGTGTGCCGTGTTCCTGCTGGTGCTCGGCAGCGGGCTGATCCCGGAGAGCCCGCTGATCCCCTGGTTCTGGCACTTTGCCATGACGGTTTTTCTGGTGCTGCTGTGTGCCCTGCATGAACTGCTGGAGCTCTCCCGGCGGGCGGAAAGCGGCCTGCTTGTGCCGGTCCGGGTCCGGATCCTTTCGGCAGTCAGCATCGGTTTTATCATTCTGGTCATGACCAACAACCTGCACCGGCTGGTTTTCCGGTTCACCCCGGTCAATGACGGCTCGTTCCGCAACCCCGTGTTCCAACCGCTTTTCTATGTTACTGCCGCCTGGATGCTGGTGCTGTTTGCCTGGTTCAACTGGCTCCTGCTGCAGCGCGGCCTGCGCCGGCCGGCCCGGTCAGCCCTCCTGCCCCCGCTGTTTATCCCACCGGTTCTGGCAGTGATCCTGACGGTTTTCTGTTTTTACTTTTTCCGCCATCCGCATCACCTGAGTGCCCAGGCCTATGTCACCTGCATCGGGGTGCTGCTGCTGGCGTTTCTGGAAGCCTGCGTCTCCAGCCGGCTGCTGCCGGTGAATACCCGGTACCGGAAATGGTTTACCCTGACCGATCTGGATGTGCAGATCATTGATTCCGCCGGCCGGCCGGTATTAAAATCCGCACAGGCCAAGGAACTGCCGTCCGGACTGCTGGAACGGCTGCTGGACGAGCAGACTGTAACCGAAGGCGATACTGTCTTCCACGCTACCCCTGTCACCGGCGGCACCGCTGTCTGGCAGGAAGATATCTCCCGCATCCGCCAGCTGACGGCGGAAGCACGGAAACTCGTGAAGCGCCTGCAGCATTCCAACGGCCTGCTGCAGCGGGAAACCGAAATCCGCCGCAGTGCCGCCGAAAAAATCATCCGTGATGAACTGTATTCACAGCTTGAGGCCCTGCTGCATGACAAACTGATCCGGGTATCCACCATGGCGCATAACCTGCGGGATCACCCGGAAGACCTGCCGGCACGGTCGATCATCACCTTGGAACTTTGCGCGGCCAAACGGCATTCCAACCTCTTCTTCCTGGAACAGGGCAAAACCCCGTTCACCGGGGACGAACTGATGGTTTATTTTGATGAACTTGGCGAAATCGCCGGGTATGCCGGCATTCATGTCCGCACCGGTCCCGGCCCGCGCTGTCAGCTGGACATCACTGCCGCGGCCCTGCTGTACTCCTGTTTTGAGGAAACGCTGGTCTGGTCGATTTCCCGGCACAGTTCTTTCCTCTACGGAGGCTTAAGCGAAGCAGACGGGCAATTGCAGCTTGATATCCTGACGGAACTGCCGCCTGCCGGGCTGGCCTGGAGTCAGAGCCTGGAAGATAAACTGAAGGCCGTTGGCGCTGTCACGGAACTCCGCAGCACTGAGGATCTGCACGGCCTGCAGATCCGGATCAGAAACGGCGGTGAGAGCGCATGATGCAGTTTCTTTATCTGAACAGCACCGTCCAGGCTGTCTTTGCGGCTTTCCTTCTGGCCACGCTGATCCTGCAGACACTGGTCATCTCCCAGGATATCTATCTCCACAATTACCATCCGGCCTTCCTGTCCAGACTGCTGCTGGATATCTCCTTTCTGGTCCTGCTGTGCGGGCCGGTTCTGAGCCTCTATGCGGCGGTGCAGCAGTTCGTGCCGGGGCAGGGAGTCTGGCTTGATGAGTTCTTCTGGCGCAGTGTATTCTGTCTGCTTCATGCCGGTGTATCACTGGCATATCTGTTCCGGCAGAAAGAAGCAGCAGTCCTGATTCACCCGCTGCTGGCCCTGCTGGCCAGTCCGCTGGTTGACCGGCTGGCGGACAGCATCAGTTTCCCGGCGTATATCTGCCTGTATGGCTTAAGCATGTTCTGCAGTCTGCGGCAGATGCTGCATAACCGCCGGCTACGGCGCAGCACCATCACCGGTTTTTCGGTCTATGAGGCCGTATCCGCCATGCATGAAGGCGTCTGCTTCTGCGATGAGAGC
>JAEEHG010000059.1 GCA_016280695.1 Solobacterium sp.
AACTGCTTTCTTTTTGAATTCTGGTGAATAATAGTTAAATTTAGTCCCTTTCTTTGCCATAAAGAAAACCTCCTGTACTTTGATTGTACAAGAGGTGCTCTCCACGTTTTTTTATTACTGTCCATTTTTAATGGGGCAGTTCATTCAATGATCGTTTTTCTCTGCGAAGTAATCCAGTTTGAGAATCTTTCTGGCGATATCCCGCTTGTACATGGCTGCCTGCATCTCTTCTTCGGCTTTGACCAGGTTGTAGTCTCCGTAATCGTAGAATTCATCATACATGAAGTCATAGGCATAGTTGTCGGTCTTCCAGAATTCCCATTCGCTGAAATAGAAGCCTTTATAATCCGGATCGAAGATATCCGTACCCAGGATGGTCCGGTTGTCGAACTTGAAGCCCCACAGATTGGCAATCGTCGGCAGCAGGTCCAGGGCGGTAGCCACCTTGGCATAGGTCATGGCCGGAGTGGCGGTGTTATAGATATACAGATCCGTGTACGCTTTCTCCGGACTCCAGGTCTGGTTTGTTTCTTTATAGAACGGGGCGGTGGAAGAGTAGTCCAGGCCCTTGACAATATGATCACCGAAGAAGACGAAGACCACATCATCCAGCCTGCCGGCATTCCGCAGTTCCTCCATCAGTGTGGTGAGGGAACGGTCCAGATCCATGTTCTTGGCCAGGAAGCTGACATAGGGATCTTCCAGGTCGGGATAGAGTGCCTTGATCCGGGCAACGTCTTCTTCGCTGACCCCGAACGAATCAAGATCATACGGCTGATGTCCGCTGAAGGTGATCCAGTAGGCGAGGTACGGTTTATCCTCATCCGTGAAGATCCATTTCATGATCTCCATGACGGCGGTGTCCGGCTGGGAATCCGGCAGTCTGAGGTCCGTGCAGTCAAGGAATTCATCATAGCCGAAGCCCGGCATGGTCAGGCTGCGGTTATAGTACTGCCGGTAGTTGTTGTGGAACGCATAGGTGTAATAGCCGTGTTTATGGAACAGCTTGGGCAGGGTGGTGACGTATGTGTTGTAGGGGAACTTATAGCAGACAGCGTGGCCTTCACTGTTGGGAATCAGGGAAGTGTTGGCCATGAACTCCGTATCGCTGGTCGAGCCGGGCAGTGCGGGTGTGTTGAAGTTTTCGATCCGGATGGAATTCTGCTGCATCTGCCAGATGGTCGGGGTCAGTTCCTTTGTGCAGGCAGCGTTGATGAATGACTCCGCCTGGATGAAGATAACGTTTTTGCCGGCCAGCAGACCGGTCATGTCATTCGGCTTATGTGCCGGTCTGGCATTCATATAGGCGGAGATTTCCTGCCGGTCTTCTTCCGACAGCACCTCCGTGGTCAGGAAGGTTTCCGCATCCCGGTAGGCAAAGGTCAGCAGGCCGAATTTATCGACAAACTGATTTGTGCTCGGGATGACTTCATAGACATAATAATCGGTTTTGTTGATCTGGAAGGCATCCTCGGTATTCTTGGTGCTTTCAATCTGATCCAGGTACTGACAGTAGAAATCGCGGCCGGGGTAGAACAGCAGCAGGACAGCCAGCTTCAGCGGCAGCCGGTACAGCAGTTTGACGCAGCGGCGCTGCAGCAGGAAGTAAATGAGCACAAAGACCAGGGTGATGCCCAGCAGGGCCAGAAAGGGATACAGATCCTCCCGGGCTATGAATTCCATGGCACTTGCCCTGGCCGCGAAGGCGTCCCCGAACAGATCCTGAACAGTGCTGAAGCGGTAATACTGATGGAATGCCCGTTTGTATACATTCTGGGAAACCAGGTACAGGAAATAGACCGCGCTGTAGACCAACACGAAGTATCTGTTCAGCATGGGGCCGATGAACCAGATCAGCGCAATCAGGCCCAGACAGATGATCATGAACAGGGAACGGTCAAAGACGGTATCCACGGAATAGGTCATCTGCATGTAATTGAAGAAATACAGCATGATTCCGGTATACAGCAGTTCAATCAGGAAATATCTTACGGCACGGACGATTTTCATGGCGGTTCCTCACAGTGTTATGGGTTGTTGATTTACTAATCTTATCATAGAAACCTTAATCCAAAGCGACCCAATCCGGGCAAGGAAGAACTTCTTTATATAATGAATTATGATATAATCTTCAGGTACGAAGGGAGTGTTTTGCCTTGTCCGGATATGCGATGGGTTTACCAATGGAGAACATCCGGGTCATCACTGTGATGATTCTGGATATCTTCATCATGTGGTTTTTACTATATTATGTCATCAAACTGGTTCGTAACAATTCCCGTACGATTCAGATCTTCAAGGGAATCCTGCTGGTCATCCTGACTGACGGGGTGGCCAAGCTGATGGGCCTCAAGACAGTATCTTATGTTACGGATATCTTTATCAACTGGGGCTTTCTCGCTATCATTATTATCTTCCAGCCGGAAATCCGCTCGGTTCTGGAACGGATCGGGAAATCCAATGCCTTTTCCCGTATTACAACCCTGACCGGCAACGAAAAGGAACACCTGGTGGACCAGATTGTCACGGCCGCCATGCTGCTGAGCAACGATCAGACAGGGGCCCTGATTTCCATCGAACAGTCCCATTCCCTGGAAGATTTCATTGCGACCGGAACCCGTCTGAATTCGGATGTAACGGCAGAACTGCTGACTTCCATTTTTGTGACCTCCACACCGCTGCATGACGGTGCCGTCATCATCCAGGGTGACCGCATTGCCTGCGCGAGTGCCTATTTCCCGCCGACCAACCTGGAACTGCCGTCCCGCTACGGGGCCAGACACCGGGCGGCCATCGGCATCTCGGAAATCACCGACGCGGTGACCATTGTCGTTTCGGAAGAAACCGGCGCGATCAGCGTCACGGAAGGCGGCAAGATCTATCAGTTCAACCGCAAAGAACTGCGTGATTACCTGCTGCGGGTCATTCTCGGGGAAGAAACCGAAGTCAAGACCAGCCGGCAGGAGCCTGCCGCAGCTGAACCGGGCCGTGAAGTGATCATTGACGACAAGACCCCGGCTAAGGAACCTTCCCGGCTGCGCGATAAGCTGGCAGTCAGGAAGCAGGATACCGGCAGAATGGAGAAGATTGAAGTCGAGGAAGTCATTCCGGCCGAAGCACAGACCGAACCGGACGACCGCAGAAAAGAAGATGCTCCGGACGATACCCTGATGATCAAGCTGGAGGAGGAAGCCTCCGATATCAAACTTCCGCGCAAGAAGGAAAGACCGGCGCCAAGTTATCCGCATCATGCGGCCGGCAACCGGTTTGAGGAAGACCGGCAGGCAGTAAAGGAAGAAACACCGGCAGCCGCGCCGGTACCGCCGGCTGCCCCGGCAGTCGAACCGGCGGCAGAAGAACCGGCAAAACAGGAACCGGCCGCCCGTCTGACTTCGGAAGATATCAAGCGGATGCGCAACCAGCTGTATGCGCAGTATTCCAACGCCAATAAGGAACAGGAACCTGAACCTGTACCGGAACCGCAGCAGCCGGCTGCCTCGCCGGCAGATGACATGCTGGCCCAGCTCCACCGTCCTACCGAGAGTGAAAAGATGTTCGATACGACCAAACTGGACATTTCCAAGATCGTAGGGCTGAACGATGATCTGGACGAAACATTTGAGATTCTGGATCAGATGCCGTCGGATACATCCTCCGATCGTGACAAAGGAGGTGACCGGTAATGTCTGAAAACAAGAAGAAAAGAACCTGGGAATCCGATAACGGGAAGACTGAACTGGCGAACCGCATTGCCAGCCAGTCCCGCAAGGTGGCAAATACTTACCAGCATATCGGGGACAACCTGGTCAGGACCTTCCGATGGTTCTCCGGCTTTATTGACAAGACACTCTTTAACCGGAAATACACAAGGGTGGTAGCCCTCGTGCTGGCAGTCATGATGTATGCGATTGTCAATCTCAACAGCAGCAACTCCATGAACATGTCCACGCTGAAGACCAGCAAGGACCTGTCCAATATTACCGTTACCGCCAAGTATAACGGTGACACGTTTGAACTGAGCGGCCTGCCGTCAGAAGCAGACATCACAATCAGCGGCGACGCGTCGGCGGTAACCGCAGCCTCCAACTCCAAGGGCGTGGTTGTGGCAGACCTTGAGGGTCTGACGGAGGGCACGCATAACGTCAAGCTGAAGACGGAAGGCTTCGGTGAAAATGTTACGATCCGGATCGATCCATCCAATGTCATCGTGACCCTGAAGAAGAAAACCACGCAGCAGTTTGATCTGTCCTATGACTATATCAACCAGGACAAAATGGAATCGATCTACAGCCTGGGCGTGCCGACCTTCGAGTATACAAAGGTCAATGTCAGGGCGTCAAAGGATACGCTGGACTCCATTGCCTTCGTCAAGGCTTTGATCGATGTCAGCGGCCAGACAGCCGACTTTACACAGGAAGCGACGCTGATTGCCTATAATGCCGGCGGCCTGCCGGTCAATGCGGACATCGTGCCGCGGACCGTCAATGTTTCCGTGGCGGTGACTTCGCCGAACAAGACCGTGCCGATTGAGGTGGAGGTCAGCGGCGAGGTGCCGGAAGGCAAGGCAATCGAAACAATCTCAATCGATCAGCAGACGGTGACCGTGTACGGCACAGAGTCCGTTCTGGGCCAGATTGAAAAGGTCATTGTTACCCTGAACGCATCCACACTGACCAAGGACTCGTCCACGATCCTGCGGCCGATCACACTGCCGGCCGGGGTCAACTCCAGCAACATCAACCAGATCACCATGAATGTGACGCTGGGCGAGGGTGTGACCCGGACCATCGATGATGTCCGTATCTACTACCGGAACAACGTAAACAACTACAAGGCGTCGCAGCCGGAAAACAAGACAACAACCAGTGTCACGGTATTCGGCACTGAGAACAACATTGCGTCCATTACAGCCGATGATATTTCGGTTTATGTGGATCTGAAAGACGCCAAGCCGGGTCTGCAGGATTTCCAGCTGCAGGTGGATCAGCCCGCCGGCGGACTGGTCAAGTACTCGCTGGTTGAGTCAACGTACACGATGAACGTGCTGGGCGAAACAAACCCGGACAGTGAATCAGGAGAAGGGACAGGAACGAACAATGGGTAAATACTTCGGAACAGACGGTATCCGCGGCAAAGCAAACGTGGATCTTGATGCCTACCGGGCATTCCAGGTGGGCCGCTACATGGGCTACTATTACAGTCAGAACGGCAAACAGAACATCCTGATCGGCAAGGACACAAGACTGTCATCGGATATGCTGGAACATGCCCTGGCAGCGGGCATTGCCGCCCAGGGGTGCGACGCCTATCTGGCCGGGGGATGCCCGACCCCGATGATTTCATACCTGACAAGAACCGGGGATTTCGCGGCCGGCGCAATGGTATCGGCCAGCCACAACCCGTTCTATGACAACGGCATCAAGATCTTCTCGAAGGAAGGCATCAAGCTCTCCGCGGACATCGAAGACCTGATCGAGAAGTTCATTGACGGGGAAACAGATCTGACATTCTGCACGGATGACAGGATCGGCAAGGTCATCGCCTATCCGGAAGGTCTGGAGACATATCTTGACTGGCTGGAAAAAACATACCCGCTCGATCTGTCGGGCATGCGTCTGGTCGTTGACTGCGCCAACGGTTCCAGCACCTTCACGGCAGAAGCACTGCTGAAGCGGCTGGGCGCGGAACTGACGGTTCTGAACAACTGCCCGGACGGCATCAACATCAATACACACTGCGGTTCCACGCATCCGGAAATGATGCAGGAAGCAGTCCGCAGCGGCACCTATGATCTGGGCCTGGCCTTTGACGGCGACGCGGACCGGATGATCATGGCGGCGCCTGACGGTGAACTGCTGACCGGTGACCATGTTCTGTACATTACCGGCAAACGGTTCCGTGACCTCGGCATTCTGAACAATAATAATGTCGTTACCACCGTCATGGCCAACCTCGGGCTGTTCAAGGCCCTGGAACGGGAAGGCATCACAGCGGTCGCCACACAGGTCGGTGATAAATATGTATATGAACAGATGTGCAGGGAAGACGACATTGTCGGCGGCGAACAGTCCGGCCATATCATCTTCAAGCGGGTCGAAGCGACCGGTGACGGCCTGGTAACAGCCCTGGAAATGCTGAAGATCATGAAGGAGACCGGCAAGGGTGCCATGGAACTCCGGGAAGGCCTCAAGATCTATCCGCAGCTGCTGGTGAATGTCCGGGTAACCGACAAGCACCTGGCTATGGAAGATCCGGAAGTCAGGAAAGCCATTGACGCGGTCAATGCAGACCTGCACGGCAACGGCCGCCTGCTGGTCAGGGCCAGCGGTACAGAGCCGCTTGTCCGGGTTATGGCAGAAGCCGAAACCGAAGAGATCTGCGCGGAAGAAGTTGAGAAAGTCGCCCGGATCGTACGGGAAAGATTCGGCATTGAATAACCGATTATATCGAACAGGAGACAGACCGTTCCGGCATTACGCCGGGACGGTTTTCTTATTGTTCCGGCCGGCAATCCATGCGCTGTGATCATGCGCGGCTGGAAACCCGGAATCCCCGCTGAAAATAAACTGTCGCCGCCGAAATCACGATTAAACTATGATAAGATGATAAATGAGGTTGAAAAAATGAAAAAAGTCATAGGAATCGTTGAAGATGAGAAAGATCTGAATGAACTGGTCAAGCAGTATCTTCAGAAAGAAGGATATGATGTACGCTCCTATCTGACATATGATGAAGCAGCCATTCATACAGCAGATGATGATGTGCATCTGTGGATTCTGGATATCATGCTCGGTGACAAGAGCGGCTTTGACCTGATTGAGGACATCCGCCAGCATGATGCGAATGTGCCGGTTATTTTCATGTCCGCGCGGGATAAGGAATTTGACCGGATCATCGGTCTGGAAAAGGGCAGTGATGACTATATCACGAAGCCGTTTTCCCCGAAGGAACTGGTGCTCCGGGTCAACAATATCATCCGGCGCACCTACAAGGACGCGGATACCCGCATGATCGTGGACGGCTATGAAATTGACGAAGATCAGCGGACGGTGACGGATCACGGCCGCCAGGTGGATCTGACCACCAAGGAATTTGATCTGCTGATGCTGTTTGTGCGCAACCGCGGCACGGCGTTTTCCCGTGAACAGATTCTTGAGCGGGTCTGGGAGACAAACTATTTCGGCAGTGACCGGGTTGTGGATGATACGCTGCGGCGGCTGCGCAAGAAACTTCCGGATCTGACCATTCA
>JAEEHG010000060.1 GCA_016280695.1 Solobacterium sp.
CTGCTTCATCCTGTGAAATATAAGTATACATGGAGTGATTCTGTGAAGTTGATGTAACCGTACAGGCGGTCAGCAGGAAAGCAGCTGCCATCAGGCAGGAGATTTTTATAACTGTTTTCTTAATGATTTCATTCTATCTGCTCATATGCGTTTCATTGTGAAAGATATTTGCGGCGGGCAGCCACCACCTGGCGGATGTGTTTTCCGGTAGTCGTGCAGCAACCGCCGACAGCGTCCGCCCCGGCTGCCATATAGGCCAGGGCATATGCTTCAAAATCCAGCCGGCTGCCGCTGCTCCATGTCTTTGTAACAGGGTCATAGACTTCGCCGCTGTTGGGATAGACGGCAACCGGCAGACCCGTTCCGCCGCGCAGCTGCCGGATCAAAGATGCGATGTACTCCGGTTTTGTGCAGTTGATGCCAAGCATGCGCAGATGCGGATGATCTCGGGAAAGCACCTCGGCACAGTGACGGATGTCCTCGCCATGGCAGGTATGTGAACGGTCACGGCAGGTGAAGCTGATCCAGTAGTCCGCCCCGAGCTGTTCGGCAATATCGGCCTCGACAAGCACCTCCGGCAAAGCCGGCTGGGTTTCCAGCAGCAGGATATCCGCCCCGGCTTCATGCAGCAGCTGCATCCGCCGGTAATGGAAATCCCAAAGGAATTCCGGGTCCATGGAGTAATTGCCGGTATATTCCGAACCGTCGGCGAGATATGCCCCATAAGGACCGACAGCCCCCAGGCAGAGGGGATACATGCGCCCGGCCGCCCTGCCTTCATCGTTCCACCATTGTTCCCGCGCTTCCAGGAACAGGGTGACGGAGCGGGTGATCAGTTCCTCGGCTTCCGTTTCGGTGCACCCGGATGCCATCAGGCCCGGAATGGTTGCCTGATAGCTGCAGGTAATGCCGCAGTCGGCGCCGGCCCTGAAATAATCATAGTGAACCCGGCGGACCAGGTCCGGCTGATCCTTCAGAACGGCTGCGGTCCACAGGGCATTGTTCAGATCAGCCCCGAGGGCTTCCAGGGCGGTTGACATGGAGCCGTCGATGATCATGATGCGGTTCTGCCGCAGGATTTCGTTCAGGTCTGTTTTCATTCTGTCTGCCTCATGCTTTTTCTACATTCATGCATAAAAACAACTATCGGTCAACTGTAGTATAATTGTTCAGGAAACTGTACTGACAGTTTTCTTTTCGGAGCAGAATATGAAAAAGAATGCTATCAGAGTTGTGTACGGGATCGGGATGGGACTGATCTGGAGTGCCGTTTTAAGCGGTATTCTGAACAGTCCGGCCGGGATAGTGATCGGGGTATGCCTCGGGGCACTTTATATGTATTGGGGTCCGAATGCCGCCAGAGCGAAAGAACAGGAAGCGAAGGACAGCAAAAATGATTGAAACAATAAAGAAATATATGGAACCGAACCGGAAAATCAGAACCGCGGAACTGGTCTTTCTGATTCTCTTCCTGGCGGTTGCGGCCGGATCGTATATCTTCGGCAGCGCGCAGCTGAACCGGGATCCCGGGGAACTGACGTATACCGGCACACTGGAGATGGAGCGGGACCGGGACGCGGAAGACTATGATGAGGACAGCACGGTCTGTGATGTCATCTACGTCAGCGGCGACCGGAAGCTGACGGTGACCTATCCGTATGAACAATATGAGCAGCTGGAAACTGATACGATCACGGCATACGCCTATACAGCCGGCAGCGGCACGGAGCTGCTGTTCGATCATGAAAACCCGGCCCCGGAGGAAATCCGGACCACATACAGGCATGTGACGGCAGAAGAGCTCATGCCGGTGTTCAACCTCGGCAACGCGCTGCTGATCCTGACCGTCTCCCTGGGCGTGGTCCTGCTGTTCTCACAGTTCTTTACGACCTATGAGAAATGCTGGTTCATGTCCATCATGGCCCTGGCAACGGTGGTGTCGGTCTTCTTCCCGGAAGAGAGCGCCAACGGGGTCAACGGCATCGTGATCATGCTGCTGTATCTGCTGGATACCTTCCTGAATATCCTGTGCGAACTGCTGATCTCGAAGCAGTCCCGATATAACTTCCTGGTGTCGGTGGCGGTTGAAATAACCGAGATCGTGATGTGCCTGGTGCTGATGTACCGGTTTGCCACAATGATCGTTACCCTGCTGTTCTGGCTGCCGATTGACATTCTCAGCTTCATCAACTGGTCAAAGCACAAGGATGATGAGGAAGACGAACTGACCCGGGTCAGAAGGCTGAAGGGATATCAGGAAGTGCTGGTGATCCTGGCGATCGCTGTCTGGACAGTCGTGGTCGGCTGGCTGCTGAGCGGGCTGAATATCCAGACGGACTTCTTCGGCGGCAACCGTGACCTGGAAATCCTGGTCATCTATCTGGATGCCTGTGCCTCGGCGGTCGGCATCGCCAACGGCCTGTTCATCTTCTTCCGCATGCGGGAACAGTGGATTGCCTGGTATATCTGCGCGATTCTTGAAGCGGTCATGAATATCCTGGCCGGGCAGTATGTCCTGCTGGTGCTGAAACTGGGCTACTTCACAAATACGACCTATGGTTATATCAAATGGAGCCGCTATATAAAATCGCATAAGGAAGAAGAATTGTCGCTCTTCTAAACACGCATTGATAATGACGGCCAAA
>JAEEHG010000061.1 GCA_016280695.1 Solobacterium sp.
CCCGGAGGAGGTCATTTTTACTGTTCCTTCCGGAGCCGGGGCGAAGACGGTCTCCCAGAAACTTGCTGATGAGGGCATTATCCGAAGCGGCAGCGCCGGTTACGCATTCGCTAAGCAGAATAAGCTGACTGATATCAAAGCCGGCAATTTCCTGCTGGACAAGAGCTGGGATCTGGAACAGATTTATACTACCCTGAACGATTCCACCGCTACCATCGTGGATGACGTCAGGGTAACCATCGTGGAAGGGGACTGGGCCAAGCATATTGCCGAAAAGATCGCTGCGGCCACGAATGTAACCGAACAGGAACTGCTTGATCTCTGGAACGATCAGGATTATATCCGTTCGCTGTTTGACCGTTATCCGTTCCTGAGCGAGGAGATGTTCAGGCCTGATGTGCGTATCTGTCTGGAAGGATACCTGGCCCCGAATACATATATCTTCTTCCAGGATACGACAGCGCAGGAAGTTACGGAAAAGATCCTGAACCAGACCCTGGTGAATTATAAAGAAGTCGAAAATGACATCAAAAAGAGTGATATGTCCGTGCACCAGGTCTTTACACTGGCCAGTGTCGTGCAGTACGAATCCGGCAAGGTATCGGAAATGGCCAATATTGCCGGTGTCTTCGCAAACCGCCTGAACACAGGCATGCCGCTGCAGTCCAGTGTCACGGTCTGCTATGCCATTGATGTGAACAAAGATGATGACTGGATGGCCTGCGAAGTCAACAGCGAGTTTGACAGCCCATACAACACATACAAATATCCGGGCCTGCCGCCGGGACCGATCCAGAACCCGGGCATTGATGCCCTCAGGGCGGTGCTGAAGCCGGCAAAACATGATTATTATTACTTCATGGCCGATGTATACGGCGACGGTTCCGTGTACTATGCCAAGACGCTGGAGGAGCACAACGCCAACGTGGCAAAATATCTGAAATGATACCGATGAGTTTATGCTACCTGCAGCGGGATGGCCGCTGGCTGATGCTGCTGCGCAACCGCAAGGAAAACGACATCAATGCCGGCAAATGGATCGGCACCGGCGGGAAAATCGAACCGGGGGAAACCCCGCGTCAGGGAGCTCTGCGGGAAATCCGCGAGGAGACCGGTTTTATTGCCGATACGCTTGATTTCCGCGGTATCCTGTATTTTATCTACGGTACAAAAGATGCTGAAAAAATGTGGGTTTACAGCTCTCAGGACTTCCATGGCACGCAGACTGACTGCAATGAAGGCACGCTGGCGTGGATTCCGGAAACAGAGATTCTGGCGCTGGAACTCTGGCCCGGCGACCGTGCATTTCTGAAGAAAATGCTGACCGGTGATCCGCGGCCGTTCTGCCTGGAGCTGAATTACGATGATGACGGCAATCTCATTTCCGTCATCGAACGGGAGGAAGAAAACGAATGAACAAACCGATTATCATTGGCATCGCCGGCGGATCCGCATCCGGCAAATCATCCATCGCCAAAAAGATTCAGGATGTCTTCTCGGATGAGCGCTCAGTTCTGATCATCCGCCAGGATGACTATTACAAGGATCAGAGTGACAAGCCGATGGAAGCGAGAATTGTCACAAATTACGATCATCCGTTTGCCTTTGACAATGATCTGCTGATCAAGCATGTGCATATGCTGATGGACGGGCAGGAGATCCTGCGGCCGACCTATGACTTTGTCAACCATACCCGTTCCGACGTAACGGTGCTGTGCAAACCGGCCGATGTTATCGTGCTGGAAGGCCTGTTTGTGCTGGAAAGCGAAGCCCTGCGCGATCTGCTGGATATCAAGATCTATGTGGATACCGATGCGGATATCCGGTTTATCAGACGGCTGCTGCGCGATGTCAAGGAACGCGGCAGAACCCTGGACAACGTGGTGAACCAGTATGTCAGCACTGTCCGGGTCATGCATGAATCCTTCATTGAACCCAGCAAGCGCTATGCCGATATCATCATCCCGGAAGGCGGCAGCAATACCGTCGCCATTGATCTCCTGGTCACAAAAATCAGTAGCGTCATTCATCGCTCGATGATATAATACACGAGCAAAAATATATAAAGGAGTGATTACCATGGCAGACGAGAAAATCTATGTTACCGAAGAAGGTCTGAAAAAACTTCAGGACGAATATAATAACCTGGTTCATGTTGTCCGTGAGGAAGTCAAGCAGGAACTGAAGGAAGCCAGAGCACTCGGTGACCTTTCCGAAAACGCCGACTATGATGCTGCCCGCGACATGCAGGCACAGGTTGAAGCCCGCATTTCCGAACTGGAATACCAGTTGGCCAATTATGAAATCATCGACACCAAGAAGGGCGGTTCCAAAACTGTCCGGATCGGTTCAACCGTCACAATCAAGTTCATGGATACGGAACAGGAAGCTGACTACACAATCGTCGGCTCCACCGAAGCAGACCCGCTGAACGGCAAGCTGTCCAACGAAACACCGCTGGCCCAGGCCATTCTTGACAAGCGGATCGGTTCTACGGTTACTGTCCCGGTCAAGAACCCGTATCAGGTCATGATTGTCAGAGTCAAGTAAGCATCTGTGTAAAACATGCGAATAAAATAAGCGGAGGTTTCTTATGAAGCAGCTGCTTATTTTTTTCGTGCTGATCCTGCTTAGTCTTTCCGTTCAGATGAGTTCTTTTGATACAGATAAACTGCAGGACGATACGATCACGATTACCGTGACCGGCGCCGCTGACACGACAGGCTCCCTGACACTGCCGCTGCATGCCACCGTCCGTGACGCCCTGCAGGAGATCGATCTCAGCGAAGACGCAGATCCCGGCCTGCTGAATCCGGAACAGGTCCTCAATGATCACGATGTGCTGAACATCCCGGTACGGCGGGAAGAATCCGCGCTGCAGGTGTCAATAAATACCGGTTCCCTTGAGGACCTGGTGCTGCTGCCGGGCATCGGCCCGGCAACGGCGGAAAAAATCATTGCCTACCGGACAGAAAACGGATTGTTCCAGAGCCTGGAAGATATCCAGAGAGTAAAGGGGATCGGCCCGGCCAAATATGAAAAGATTGCCGCTTTTATCACGCTTTGAGGAAACCGGCAGGGAACTGGCGCATTATTCGCAGCTGCTTGCTGTCCTGCTGTTCATACAGCGGCTTTATACAGGCAGGTTTTCACTGCTGTCCGCGGTATTGCTGGCGCTGATCTACTTCCTGCGCGTCAGGAGCAGGCACTGGCCGGCTGTCCTGCTGTTATTGTTTCTGTGCACATTTTCAATCCCGTTTACACAGCCGGGGCATGTAATCTCAGGCCGTGTGGTCAAGGTACAGGAAACCTATGTGATCGTACAGACAAAGGGACCGCGGATACTGGTTTATACCGACCAGCCGCTGCCCTATGACAGTTTTGTCATTATCTCGGGAACCTGTGAAATGCCGCAGGACAGTCCCGGATTCTACCGCTTCTCTTTCCGCAGCTGGTGCCGGAGACAGGGGATCATTGCCGTCATGCATGCCGAAACGGCTGCTGTCCGGTTCCAGCTGCCGACGATGCGGAGTCTTCTGCAGAAACATCTGCGGAATCATTACGATGAAGAAACCGGAGCCGTTCTGCAGCGGATCCTGCTCGGTATCCGCAGCAGTGATTATTCCTTCTCCGGCCTGTTGCAGGACAGCAGTTTTTCCTGGACGGCAGCCCTGGCCCTGCTTGACGGGGTGCTGAAAAAGAAGCTGCCGGCTGCCAGAAGAAAGAAACTGATGCGGTGGCTGAATCTGTTACTGTGTATTTTCTATCATTTTCCGCTGATGCTGACCCAACGGCTGCTTTACCATGCACTGCCTGATCAGCAGATGAGCAGGCATGAGCGGGCCGGGATAACAGCCTGTGTCATGCTGGTCCTGTATCCGTCTGCGGCCGCCAGCACCGGTTTCCGGCTGATCATGGCTTACCGCATGTTTCTGTCCGCGGACATGGCCTCAGGCTGGAATCGGTTCCTGTTTCTCTCCGTGCTGGGCAGTCTCGCCGATGCCGCTGTCAATCCAGTCAGAATCCTGCTGTTCCCATGGCTGCGGATGCTCAGCGGCATGCTCATCTGGCTGGGCTGTCTGACCGTTGTTCTGCCGGTTTTTCCCATTGTCCCAATTATCAATCTCATAGATCAGGCAGGGATATTGCTCCGGCCGTTCCGCATACCAGGCAGCGTGCTCGGTCCCGGCCTGCCGTTTTTCCTTGTCCTGGCATTGTCATTACGGCGGCATGAAAAGCATACACAGCTGATAACCGGGCTGCTGTATTGCTTTCTGCTGCTAGGTCTGTTTCATCCCCTTGGTGAAGTTACATTTCTCAATGTCGGGCAGGGGGACTGCTTCCTGCTGCGCAGCCCGCTGAACCGCTGCAGCATCCTGATCGATACCGGCAAACCATCCCAGCATGACAACATCACCCATCTGCTTGATGCCAAAGGTATCCGCCGGCTCGATGCTGTTTTTGTTTCGCATGATGACGACGACCACGCCGGCAATGCTGCACTCCTGTCGGCTGAATACCACTGTCCGGTTATCACCGGATACTTTGCGCAGCGGCAGGCCGGACCGTTTCTTCTGCTTGACCTGAATTCAGCCCGGCATGCCAGCGACAATGACAATTCCCAGGTTATCTATACCGAAGTGAATCATCTGCGTTATCTGTTTACCGGCGACATCTCACAGGATACCGAGCGCTGGCTGATCCGGGAGTACGGCAGTCTCCGGACCGACATCCTCAAGCTGTCCCATCACGGCAGTCAGACCGGTACCGCGGCCGAGCTGCTCAATGCCGTGCAGCCGCGCCTGGCGGTCATATCATGCGGGGCCTACAGCATTTATCATCATCCTGATTACCGGGTGCTTAAGCGTCTGGAAAATGCCCATGTGCCATATCTGCTGACCCGGGAAGAAGGGGATATCTCGATCTTCTTCCTGCCCCGTATGAACTTGCTTGTGACCGCGCAGGGAAAGATTGATATAATATTTACATGATCTATCTGCTGGAAGGTACGGAAACATACCGTATGGCCAAGGCCCGGGAGGACATCATCAAAAAATCAGGTGTCCTGCCGGAGAATATTCAGAATATCGATGGCTCTGTCCGCTCATCTTTCAGTTTGTCAGATGTGCTTTCGGCATGCAGCACAATTTCCTTATTCGGAGACAGACGGACTGTTATTATCGACAGTCCGTATTTTCTGCAGAGCTCGCGCAGCCGCAAGGAAGGGACAGGGAAAAGCGAACCGAAGGATCAGAACATTGCCCGGCTGCTGGAACGGTACTGTGCCGATCCGAACGACGATGCCGACCTGATCCTGTACTGCTTCGGGTATGATGCCGACAAGCGGACAAAGGAATATAAAGTGCTTTCCGGCTGGTTCAATAAAACCGTTGAACACCGCACGTTCAGCCAGATGTCCCGGAATGAGCTGAATATCGAGATTGACCGGACCCTGCGGGAAAACGGCCTGCGCCTTACCAGGGACGCCCGGCAGGAACTGGATGAACGGATTGACGGCAGTACCACACAGTTTTACCGGGCCATGGACAAACTGCTGCTGTATGGGGCCAGTGATCTTGACCGGGTCGATATCGAACACCTGATACCCGTCAATCCGGAGGTCAATGTCTGGAAATTCGGTGACGCATTCCTGCGCGGTGATGCGGCCGGAATGATGAGGTACCTGGATGAACTGGTCACGATCGAGAGAATGTCCCATCAGGCGGTCATTCCGCTGCTGGCCTACCGGCTGAGAAGTGTATATAATGTAGTCAGATGTGATGAATGCGGCATGTCCTTTGACCGGATTGAAAAGTATACGGGCCGCCGTTTCCCGGAACGGGAACTGCGCAGTGCCCGGGGTATGACCTCAAAGGATATTCTGGCAATTCTGGACCGGCTGGCAGCCCTGGACCAGCAGATCAAAAACGGTACTATCGGAGGTAAAGAAGGATTTGAACAGTTCCTTCTGGGGAGAATAAAACAATGCAATCATTAAAAGAACTCTACAAAGTGGGACCGGGTCCAAGCAGTTCCCACACCATCGCGCCGCACCGGGCGTGCAAGCTGTTTGTTGAGGAATTCGGACCGTATCCGTACTATAACGCGGAACTTTTCGGGTCGCTTTCCCTGACCGGAAAGGGGCATCATACGGATGCGATCATCATCAATTCCCTGCCGGGCCACACGGAAGTCAAGTTCTCACTCGATTGGGAAGAAGAATTCCCGAACGGCTTCTACCTGCGGGCCCTTGATGAAAACATGGTCGAACAGCACAAGTGGACCATTTTCTCGGTCGGCGGCGGCAGTATCCGCATCAAGGAAAAGCATCTGGAATGGAATGATGACCTCTATACAGAAAAGAACTGGAAGGAAATCTATGACCGGCTCATAAAGGAGAACATCAGCCTGACCGATTATGTGTATTCCTATGAACCGGACCTCAAGTATTTCCTGAGTGAAATTGTCGATGCCGAAATCGATGCTGTTGAGCGCGGCCTGAACGCGGAAGGGCACCTGCCGGGCAAACTGGCCCTGCTGCGCAGTGCCAAATCACTGTATGAACAGGCAAGATACTGCGGCTCGGCAGAACGCGACAGTGTCCGGCTGATGGCCTATGCCTACGCTGCCTGTGAAGAAAGTGCGGACGGCCACATGAGTGTCACCGGTCCGACTCTCGGCTCCTGCGGCATCATAGCTGCCCTTGTTTACTACTACATCAAGGACCGCGCATATCCGAAGGAACAGGTTGTCGATGCCCTGGCCATCGGCGGTGTCTTCGGCAATGTCATCAAGACAAACGCGACCATCTCCGGTGCTGTCGGCGGCTGCCAGGCAGAAGTCGGCGCAGCCGTATCCATGGCTGCAGCATCCATCGCCTATCTGGAAGGCCTGAATATTGAGCAGATCGAATACGCAGCCGAAATCGGCATGGAGCACAACCTCGGCCTGACCTGCGACCCGGTTCTCGGCTATGTCATGATTCCGTGTATCGAGCGCAACGGCATGGGCATCCTGCGGGCAAGGGATGCAGCCCTGCTTTCCAAGCACATGTCCCGGATCAAGGACCATGTCATCACCTTCGATATGGTCGTCCATACCATGAATGAAACCGGTGAGATGATTCCGATCGAACTCAAGGAAACATCCGAAGGCGGACTTGCCAAGGAATACCTCAGTGTCTACGACGTTGAAGCGTGACCTGCTGATTCATCCGTTTGAACCTCTATGGAATGAGCACTCTCAGGTGCTCATTCTTGGTTCATTCCCATCGGTTGTTTCCCGGGCCCGGAATTTCTATTATGCCAACCCGGGAAACCGGTTCTGGCGGGTCATGGCCGCGGTTTTTGAAGCGGATATCACAGACCGCCGCCAATTCTGCCTGGACCATGGCATTGCCCTCTGGGACGTCATCGGGTCCTGCCGGATCCAGGGCAGTGCCGACGCCTCAATCAGCGATGTCACCGTGAACGACATTGCGGCTTTTACAGCCGGAACAAAGATCCGGGCCGTATTTACAACCGGCACAAAAGCCAGCCGGTTATATGCGCAGAATGTGCAGTGTGATCTGCCGCATATCGCGCTGCCCAGCACTTCCGGGGCCAATGCCCGGATGCGTACGGAAGATTTGATCAAGGCATACCGGATTATCAGAACATATGCAGAAGAAGATTGAACTGCTGGCTCCGGCCGGCAATATGGAAGCTCTCAAAGCGGCTGTAGCCGCCGGATGCGATGCTGTCTACCTGGGCGGCACCGGTTTTTCGGCGCGCGCCTTCGCCGGCAATTTTGATCATGAGGAAATGGTGCAGGCTATCACATACTGCCATATCCACGGGGTCAAAGTATATGTCACGATGAACACACTGCTGTTCGAGCAGGAATTCTCCGCAGCCCAGAAGGAAGTCGGTTTTCTCTATGAGCATGATGTGGACGCGCTGCTGATCCAGGATCTCGGCCTGTTCCACTGGATCCGGGAGGTCTATCCGGATCTGGAACTGCATTGTTCCACCCAGATGCATATTCATAACGCGGCCGGCGTGCGCTTCATGAAGGAGCAGGGGGCTGCCCGGGCAGTTATTGCCAGGGAAACGCCGCTTGATGTCATCCGTGACTGCATTGCCGAAGGGATCGATATCGAGGTGTTTGCCTACGGTGCCATCTGTATTTCCTACAGCGGCCAGTGCCTGATGAGCCAGGCCATGAAAAACCGTTCCGGCAACCGCGGCATGTGCGCCCAGCTGTGCCGGCTGCGCTATCAGTGGTCAGACGGGCGTAACGCATACCGTGATGAAGCCGGGGAATATCTGCTGAGTCCGAAAGATCTGAATGTCATTGACCGGATCCCCGAACTGATTGAAGCAGGGGTCAGCAGCCTGAAAATAGAGGGCCGCATGAAACGGCCTGAATATGTCTGGCTGGTGATCAGGACTTTCCGTGAAGCCATTGATGCTTACTACCGCGGGGAAACATATCATCCGAACCGGCAGCGTCTGAAAGACCTGATGCTCATGTTCAACCGGGGCTTCAGCCACGGACATCTGTTCAATGCGTCAACCGAAGAAAGAATGAGTCCTTACCGGCCGAACCACATGGGCATTACCATCGGTACAGTGGAACAGTTCAGAAACGGCAGGGTCCTTGTCAGACTGACGGATACGCTGTATCAGCATGATGGTCTGCGGATCCTGAATGAACCGCACGATACCGGACTGACGGCAGTGCGGATAGAAAAAAACGGCAGACTGGTCAGTGAAGCTGCTGTCGGCGATCTGGTTTGGCTGGACTGCCGGTCCAAACCTTATCCGAAGAAAGGACAGAAACTGCAAAAGACAACCGACAGCCGGCTGCTTGAGAGAATTCAGCAGGAAATACAGGCAGGTCCAGACCGGATTCCCGTGGTAATGACATATACACTGGTGCCCGGACAGCCGGCAGTTCTGACGGTACAGGATCAGGCCGGGCATACTGCTTCATCTGTCAGTGAAGAGATTGTTCAGGAGGCGAAAAAAGCCCCGCTGGATCATCAGCGTCTGACTGGTGCCTTCTCAAAAACCGGTGATTCCCATTACGAAGTCGAAGCCATTTCCGGAGAAAGCCGGAATGCTTTCCTGTCTGTCTCAGCTCTGAACGAACTGCGCCGGCAGGCCCTCGACGGTCTTTCCGCACTGCGCAGTGTCACCCATGTCCGCAGCGGGGCAAAAGCATATCATCTCTTTTTGAAGCCGGTTACGCTTCCGGCTGACCGCATGCTGGTCATGGCAGAGCGGAAAGGGGAAGAACTTCCGCCGCATTGTGCCTGGGCAGCCCCGGATGGAAGCCATCCGGTTATGCCGGTCATACAGGAAAAACAGCTGCCGGTGCCGGATTACAGCGTCCTCGCCCAGGCCGGAGACCTTGTCCATGCCCCGGATCATTTCACTGCCGGCATGTCCTTTAACTGTACAAACAGTTATGCCGCCGCGTTCCTTTTCAAAGCCGGTGCCGGCAGCATCATCCTGTCCAGTGAAATGCAGACCGGGCATATCCGGGCAACACTACAGGCTTTTGCGGAACGCTACGGCTTTATCCCGCCGTTTTACCGGCTGGTCTATGGCCGCCGCACACTGATGTATATCAAAAACGGTATACGGACAAAAAACAGCGCCAAATATCTTGAAGACAGTCATAAAAAAGTATACCCTCTAAGGTATAGAAAGAGTCTTCTTGAGGTTCTCGAACCGGAACCATACCGGGCAGAAAACCCCGTCTGTATGGGCAGCTTCATCATTTTCACGGAAGAAACACCGGCGGAACAAAAGGAGATTATAGGGGAAGCATATGAAGAGCTTTTTGAAAGAATTTAAGGAATTTGCCCTGAAAGGCAATGTCATGGATCTTGCCGTAGGCATGATGATCGGCGCTGCATTCGGTAAAATCGTATCATCACTGGTCAACGATATCCTGATGCCGCTGATCTCAAGTATCTTCAAAATCAATGACTTTGCGACCTTGCAGCTCCTGCTGGTCGACAAGGGCGACGAAGCAGCCAATGTATATCTCAAGTATGGTCAGTTTATCCAGAACATCATCGATTTCCTGATCATTGCACTGTGCATCTTCATGCTGGTAAAGACGATCAACAAACTGCACAAGAAGCCGGAAGAACCCGCCCCTGAACCGGAGCCGGAACCGGAAAAGAGCGACGAGCTCAAGGCCCTCGAGGAAATCGTTGCCCTGCTGAAGGAGAAGAAGTAAACCACAACCTGCCATCCCGCGCAAAGGGATGGCATTTTTCTGCATAATAATCGTCATTTTCTTTACTGAAACAGCTGGTTGGGACAGGTTTTGTGTTCCA
>JAEEHG010000005.1 GCA_016280695.1 Solobacterium sp.
GCTGATTGCCAGCATCTTCAAGATCAATGACTTCTCGACCCTGCAGATCCTGCTGGTTGACAAGGGCGACGAAGCAGCCAATGTATATCTCAAGTACGGTCAGTTCATCCAGAACATTATTGATTTCCTGATTATTGCCCTGTGCATCTTCATGCTGGTTAAGTCAATCAACAAAATGCACAAGAAGCCGGAAGAACCGGCCCCGGAACCGGAGCCGGAACCGGAAAAGAGCGACGAGCTCAAGGCCCTCGAGGAAATCGTTGCCCTGCTGAAGGAGAAGAACTGAACCACAACCTGCCATCCCGCGCAAAGGGATGGCATTTTTCTGCATAATAATCGTCATTTTCTTTACTGAAACAGCTGGTTGGGACAGGTTTTGTGTTCCATCATATCCTGCTATTTGGTATAATTGTCGCGTATCTGAGGAGATAACAATGTTTTTAAAACGGATTGAAATGCAGGGTTTTAAATCCTTCGCTGATAAAACTGTCATTTCGTTTGACAACCCGATTACCGGGATTGTCGGACCGAATGGCTGCGGAAAATCCAATATTTCCGATGCGGTCCGCTGGGTTCTGGGTGAACAGAGCGCCCGGCAGATGCGCGGTGAGAAAATGCACGATGTAATCTTTTCCGGCAGCGCTGACAGGCGCATGCTGAACATGGCGGAAGTAACGCTTGTTTTTGATAACGGCTCACATGTCCTGAATACCGACAAGGATGAGATAGAAGTAACCCGCCGGCTGTTCCGGGACGGGGAAGCACAGTATCTGATCAACCGCAATGTTGTCCGGCTGAAGGATATCGTTGACCTGTTTCTGGATACCGGCCTGGGCAAGGATTCACTGAGCATCATTTCCCAGGGCAACGTTGTATCATTTGCCGAAGCAAGGCCCCAGGATCGCCGCGGGATTTTCGAAGAAGCAGCCGGGGTGGCAAAGTACAAGAAAAGAAAGATCGAGTCATTGAGCCGCCTGGAGCGGACAAGGAACAACCTGGAGCGCTCCCAGGATATCCTGGCTGAGCTGGAGAAACAGGTCTCCCCGCTGAAGCGGCAGGCCCATAAGGCGGAGATCTACCGGGAAAAGAAAAAGCGCCTGGAAGAAATCGAAATCACCGTGCTGGTGCAGGAAATTGAAGAGATCAATGCCGGGATCGAAGAAGCAAACAAGAAACTGTTTGACCTGGAAACCCGCAATACCATGGCTGAAGCCAGTATTCAGGTAGGGGAAGGGCAGATTGAAGCCCTGAAAAAAGACAATGCCCAGCTGGAACGGGACATCACCAACCTGCAGGAAGACCTGATGCAGAACGTGGATGATATCACCACGCTGGAAGCCCGCAAAACCGAGATGGATGAGCGCAGCAAATACATCATCGAAACAGGCAACCGGGATCAGAAGATCCGTGAAACCAAAGAACTGCTCGAAGCCGCCCGGCTGGAATATCAGGACCGCCGGGAACGCTTTGAGGCAATCCGGACAAATATCAGCCTGGGCAGCCAGAAACTGTCCCAGACAGCCCAGAAACTGTTTGATCTGAACAATGAGTTCGAACAGGCCCAGGGCATGCTCAGAAGTCTGCAGAACCGCCGGCAGTATCTTGAAAACATGCTGCGGGATCCGTTCTCTGCCGGGCATCAGGCCGGGACAAAGTCAATCATGGACAATCAGCGCTCGCTGCACGGCATCCTTGGCGTGATCGGCCAGGTCATTAAACCGGAAACTGGTTATGAAGAGGCCATTTCGGAAGCCCTCGGCGGCTCCATGTACAATATCGTTACGGTCAATGAACAGTGTGCCCGTGATGCCATTGCCTTTCTGACCCGGAACCTGAGCGGCCGCGCTACGTTCCTGCCGTTGACGGTCTGCCGGCCCCGCTGGGTGTCCCGTGATATACAGGTCATCTGCGACAACACAGAAGGGTATCTCGGTACAGCTGCTGACTTTGTCACCTACGATGACAAGTTTGCCCCGGTGGTGGATTCCCTGCTGCAGAATGTGCTGATCGTCGATACACTGGAAAACGGCAACCGTCTTTCTGAACTCATCAGCCACGGTTACAAGATCTGCACGCTGACCGGGGAAGTCATCCACCGCGGCGGCTCGATGACCGGCGGCAAGACCCGGCACAGTACCACACTGGTAACCGCGGAAAAGGAACTGCAGGAAGTAAGACGTTCCCTTGACGCACAGAATGCCAGGGTGGAACTGGCCCGGAAAAAGAGCGAAGAAGCATCGCACGAACGGGATGTGGTCAGCCGTGAACTGCAGCAGAACCGCATTGCAGCGGCAGCGCTGGAACCTGTCGTTGATGCCAAGAAAGCCAAATTCGATAAACTGACCAATGATCTCTCACTGCTGCAGCCGGACGGGGACTACGCTGAAGGGCAGCCGGCAGAGGCGGATCATGAACATGATTCACTGATCAACCAGCTGAATACGGCTTATTCCAGAAGAGATGAAATTACTGCTGCGATCAAATCCAAACGTGAACAGCGCCTTCTTTCCAGTCAGGATATTGACCGGAAAGAACTTCAGATCCGCCAGCTGCGGCGGCAGCTTCAGGATACAATGAACGAAGCCGGCACTATCCGTGTCGAGCAGGGCAGGCTGGAAACCCGCATGGAAAACAACCTGCAGCGGCTTGCCTCGGAATACCGGCTGACCTATGAGTTTGCCAAAACCAGGACTGCCGGGGAAACGATTGAAAATGCCCGGGAGGAAGTTTTGCAGCTGCGGGCCGATATCGAACGGCTCGGCAACATCAATATGAACGCGCCGGAGGAATACAGCGAAGTCAACGAACGCTATGAATTCCTCAAGAAGCAGATCGCCGAACTGACCGACAGCCGTGACAAGATCCTGGCAGCCATTGATGAAATGGACCGGGTCATGACGAAGCAGTTCAAGGAGATGTTCGACAAGATCAATGGTGAATTCAACGATATTTTCCGGCATCTGTACGGGGGCGGCAAAGCCCGGCTGATCCTGGAGGATCCAGCTGATATTCTGAATACCGGCATCGATATTGATGCCCAGCCGCCGGGCAAGGCCGTACAGAACAACATGCTGTTCTCCGGCGGGGAGAAGAGCCTGATAGCACTTTGTGTGCTCTTTGCGATCCTGAAAGTCAAGCCCGTGCCGCTGGTCATTCTGGATGAAGTTGAAGCAGCCCTGGATCCAAGCAACGTCGAACGCTTTGCCCAGTACCTGCACAACTACACAAACCGCACCCAGTTCATTGTTGTTACACACCGGCCCGGCACGATGGAGAACTGCAACGTTCTGTATGGTGTCACGATGCAGAACCAGGGTGTTTCACAGATGCTGAAAGTGGAACTGCGCGATGCCGTCAGTATGGCGGATCAGGGGGTACAGGCATGAGTTTTCTGGATACACTGAAAGATAAGTTCTCTCGGAAGGATGACCAGGCTGTCTATCTTTCCGGTTTCTCCCGGACCAGGCACCTGTTCGGCAGCCAGATGGCTGATCTGCGGGACCGATATGCCCGGGTCGATGACGAATTCCTTGAGTATGTCACGATTGTCCTGCTGCAGAGTGATGTCGGCATTGAAACCGCTGATATCATCTGCGAACGCCTGGAGAAATCAGCCCGGGAACGCTGGTGCCTTTCTTACCGGGACGCGGTCGAACGGCTTGTGCAGATCATGAAGGAATTTTATGAAGAGATTCCCGACAAACCGATCAACTTTGCCGAAAACGGTCCGACTGTCATCCTGCTGGAAGGCGTCAACGGATCCGGCAAGACAACCACTGCCGCAAAACTGGCCCGCATGTACCTCAATGAGGGCCGCTCGGTTGCCTTCACGGCGGCCGATACCTTCCGGGCCGGGGCCATTGACCAGCTGGCCGAATGGGGTAACCGGCTGAATATACCCTGTGTCAAGGGCAGGGAAAACGGTGATCCGAGCGCGGCAATTGTGGACGGCTGCCGTTTCGCAAAGGATAACGGCATTGATATCCTGCTGTGCGACACTGCCGGCCGGCTCCAGAACAAACAGGGGCTGATGGCGGAACTCAGCAAGATGAACCGTGTTGCCAGCCGGGAAATCGAAGGGGCCCCGCACAATACCTGGCTGATCCTGGATGCCACTACCGGCCAGAACGGTCTGGCGCAGGCCGAGATCTTCAATGAAGCCAGCAGGCTGGATGGCATCATCCTGACCAAGATGGACGGCACGGCCAAAGGCGGTATCGTACTGGCCATCAAGCACCAGCTCGAACTGCCGGTCTTCTATCTGGGACTTGGCGAACAGCCTGAGGACCTGCGGCCCTTTGACCTGGATGCCTATCTTTACAGTCTGGCGGAGGGCATGCTGAATGGATGACAGAATCCGCATGAATCTCTGTCTGGACTTCTATGAAGAACTGCTGACCGGAAAACAGCAGCGGATCTGCGACTACTATTTCCGCAATGACCTGTCTCTTCAGGAAATTGCCGAGATGGAAAATGTGAGCAGGGCGGCAGTTCATGATATGATTAAACGATGCAGGGATGAACTGCTGCATTATGAAAACACACTGCACATGGCTGCCGCGTATGAGAAGCGCATGCAGCTGTACAGGGAAATCAAGAAAACCGCTGACGCCGGCATCAACAGGCTGGTCGATCAGTGTATCGATACTGAAATCGGAGGAGGAAAAAATGAGTAAGGTTATTTCAGTTAATTCCGGGTCATCATCGCTGAAGTTCCAGCTTTATGACATGCCGAGTGAAACAGTTCTGACATCTGGTCAGGCTGAACGGATCGGCCAGAAGATGGGTATGTTCACCATCAAGGTCAACGGGGAAAAGATTCAGACAGAACTGCCGCTGCCGGACCACAAGGCAGCCGTCGACATGCTGCTGAAGTCCCTGGTTGAACACAAGATTGTTGCTTCACTTGACGAGATTCAGGGTGCCGGCCATCGGATCGTCCAGGGCGGTTCCTATTTTGACCAGTCTGTAGTCGTTGACGAAGATGTTGTGGCCAAGGTTGATGAGCTGAAGGAACTTGCGCCGCTGCACAATCATGCACACCTGGTCTGCTACTATGCATTCCGGGATGCCCTGCCGAAGATCGGCCATGTCTTTGTTTTCGACACAGCTTTCCATCAGACCA
>JAEEHG010000062.1 GCA_016280695.1 Solobacterium sp.
GGATGCGATTATTGCGGCGGTCGGCTCTGTTTCCGCGAAACCCGATATTCCCGGCATCAAATCGCCGGGGGTCATGACGGCCATTGAGGTCTATGAAAAAGCCGCGAAGGGCCAGCTGCGTGAGGAATCGTTCGTGATTCTGGGCGGCGGCCTGGTCGGCTGTGAAACCGCGGTCTATCTTTCCGAAACCCTGGAGAAGATTGTCACGGTGATCGAGATGAAGCCGGAACTGGCCAGTGAGGAATTCAATATCCCGCGGGAAGCCCTGATACAGCACCTGGATCAATCGGTTACCTGCCTGACATCCAGCCGGTGCACCGGCATCGAGGAGCACCGGGTTACATATATTGATGAAAACGGCCGGGAAATGGAAGCGGCGGCGGACCGGGTTGTCCTGGCTCTGGGCATGCGGCCGGCAGTGGAGCGGGCTGAACAGTTCCGCGGCCTGGCCCGGGAATTCATCCGGATCGGCGACTGTGCTTCCACGGGCACGGTCCGGACAGCAGTACGGAGCGGCTATGATGCCGCCCTGCAGCTCTAGAAAGGAGACGCTATGGAGATCAGAATCCTGCATATGACAGAAGGCGCGAAACAGGCGGAAGGGACTGCCGTCGTCATCGATGTCTTCCGGGCTTTCACCTGGGAGGCTGTCATGTTTGACCGCGGGGCTGCCGTCATCTACCCGACAGCGTCCATTGCGGAATCCTGGCGTCTGAAGGAAGAATTCCCGGACGCGGTGATTGCCGGTGAGCGCAACGGGGTCAAGGTGGAAGGCTTTGACTTCGGCAATGCGCCCAGTGAACTGGAAACGCTCGACATGACAGGCCGGACGGTGATCCATACGACCAGTGCCGGCACCCAGGGCATCATCCTGGCGGAAAAGGCCGATGAAATCCTGACCGGGGCTCTGATCAACGCAGCCGCGACGGCTGAATATATCCGCCGGAAAAATCCGGCCGTGGTATCACTGGTGGCCATGGGCTGGAAGGGTGAGCGGGACAGTGAGGAAGACGTGCTGTGCGCTGAATACCTGAAATCCCTGCTGGAAGGACAGCCGCTGCCGGATATCAGGAAACAGGCCCTCGACCTGCAATATACAGAAGGAAAGAAGTTCTTCGATCCGGCCCAGCAGGCAGTGTTCCCGCGGGCGGATTTCGATTCCTGCACAGCAGTTGACCGGTGCCGGTTTGCCATCACTGTGGGCAGGGAAAATGGTCGGCTGACAGCCCGGAAGCAGGTGATGGAATGAGAAAGAAATACTTCTTCTTTGATATTGACGGCACCCTGACGGACCGCTCACGCAACATCACCCCCTCAGCGAAGGATACCGTGCTCAAACTGCAGCAGAACGGTCACTTTGTCGCCGTCGCCACCGGCCGGGCCCATTACCGTACGGTTGACCTGACCGCCGGGGTCGGGATCCGCAACATGGTCTGCAACGGCGGCGCCTGCATCGCGATAGATGACGAGATCGTGCTGAATACGCCGCTGGACCGGGACCGGTGCATCGATATCATTGCCCATGCGGAAGCGGAGGGAATCGGCTGGCTGGTCACCCTGGATGACACGGATTCCTGCTATCTGCCGGATTACCGGTTTCTCGAACAGGGCGGCCGGCGCAACGAAGCCACGACATACAAGATTGTCCCGGGCCTGGACTACCGTAACCTGCCGGATATCGGCAAGGTTTACCTGGCTGTTCACGCGGATCAGGAACATCTGTATCCCTGGATTAACCAGCTGCCGTATCTGCGCTTCAACCCGCGCCATATCGTTTTTGAGCAGGATCAGAAAAAGGACGGCATCCTGCATATGATGAACCTGCTCAACGCCCCGATCGAGGACATTGTCGTGTTCGGTGACGGTAAAAATGATGGGACGATGTTCGAGGACCGCGGTATGACAATTGCCATGGGCAACGGCAGCGAAGAACTCAAAAGCAGAGCCAAATATGTGACTACTGCCAACGTTGATGACGGCATCCGCAATGCCTGTCTGCACTTCGGCTGGATCACGGAATAGACATCCCGGTTTTATGCATGTAAATATATGATAAGAATGTGAAAACTGTTGATTTTCACATATGTCATGATATTATTTTCTCAGGTAAGCGTTTTCAATTTCAGGGGTTCCGGTTTAATCGATTGTCTCCTGAATCAGAAAGCGCAGTCACATACAGGTGACATCGAAGAAGGGAGAATGATTGCTATGAAATTCGATTTTACCCAGTTTATTGACCGTATGGGCAAGGACGCTCGTGCTGTCGAAACTCCGCCGAATGGTGCACTGACAAAGCCGGAATGGAAGGACAAGCAGATCCCGATGTGGGTTGCTGACCAGAACTTCCCGACCTTCCCGCCGATCAAGGAAAAGATGATTGAGCGTGCAAGCATCGATACATTCGGTTACTATGGCACACGTCCGGAATACTTCGAAGGTATCAAAGACTGGCACAAGACACGTAATGGCTACGGCGATGAACTGACAAACGAAGTAATTGCTTATGACAACTCCGTTCTGGGTGGTGTCGTTACTGCTCTGAAGGTTCTCCTCTCCAATGGCGACAATGTCCTGCTGCAGAGCCCGACATATATCGGTTTCACAAACTCCATTGAAAACAATGGCTGGAACATCATCCTGAACCCGATGTACCTCGATGAAAAGGGCATGTGGAGAATCGACTACGAAGACATGGAGAAGAAGATTGTTGACAACAAGATTCATGCTACTGTCTTCTGCAATCCTCACAACCCGACAGGCCGTGCCTGGACCAAGGAAGAACTCGAAAAGTGCTTCGAAATCTTCGAGAAGCACGAAGTATGGGTTGTCTCCGATGAAATCTGGAGCGACATCATGCTCGATGGCCGCAAGCACAACCCGACATGCCAGACAAATGCCTGGGCTATGCAGCACACAGTAACTCTGTATGCAACATCCAAGACCTTCAACATCGCCGGTCTGGTTGGTTCCTACAGATTCGTGTTCAACAAGTGGCTGAGAGAAAGAATGAACAAGGAAGCTTCCCTGTCTCATTACAATGGCATGAACATGATCTGGATGTATGCAGCGATCGGTGCATACACAGGCGAAGGCAGATTCGACTATGTTGACCAGCTGTGCGAAGTTCTGAGCGAAAATGCGAAGATCGCTTATGACTATGTCACAACTAAGTTCGAGGGTGTCGAAACATCCCGTCCGGAAGCTACATTCATGCTGTTCCTTGACTGCAAGGGCTGGTGTGAAAAGCACAATGTCACCATCCAGCGTCTGCAGGAAATGGGCGCCGAAGTTGGTGTCATGTGGCAGGATGGCCGTCCGTTCCATGGCGAATACGGTATCCGTATGAACCTCGCTCTGCCGACATGGAGA
>JAEEHG010000063.1 GCA_016280695.1 Solobacterium sp.
CAGCACGGCAATGACCGGCTGCTGAAAGCCATGCACCGCCGGGGCACTAAAGCAGAGATCCTTGACCGGGTAAATACCATCAGAAAGGCATTTGCCCATCCGGTGCTGCGGACCACCCTGATTACCGGATTCCCGGGTGAGACACTGGCCGAGCACGAGGAAAATGTCGCGCTGGTCAAAGCGATCGGGTGGGATCATCTGGGTGCCTTTACATATTCCCAGGAAGAAAACACAACAAGTGCCGAACTGCCGGATGATGTTTCCCCGGAAGAAAAGGAGAGACGGCTGGCGGAAATCATGACGGTGCAGGATGAGATCGTCAGGGCAGCAAGGGAAAGCTGGCTTGGACAGACTGATGAAGTCATGGTGGAAGCCCGTGACGGACTGACCGGCATGTATGTCGGCCGCAGTGCCATGTTTGCGCCGGACGGTGTGGACGGGGTTGTCCGCTTCCGCAGTGACCGGGATCTTGCGCCGGGTGACTTTGCCATGGTTGAGTATACCCGCGTCAGCGGTCAGAATATGATCGGAAAGGATACGGGCAGATAATGTACCACCTCTCCGATGTCAAAAAGTACCTCCGCTGCCCGCGCCTGTTCCAGCTGGATGCGACCCTGCCGCGGACACCGTTTCAGCCCTTTATCAGGCGGGATGAAGCCATCACCGATCTGGCGGTCCGGATGTTCGGCCTGACGGATTATTTCTGCGGTGAGCGCGGCGATGATCCGGCCTTGGCCATGACTGCCATGCAGGAGAAGGAATGGCTGGTCAAGGCCCGCTTTGAATACGGCGGTCTGCGCATCAAGGTGCCGTTCCTGCACCGGACAGAAGCCGGCTGGGATCTGTATTTCCTGTTTGCCGGGCTGTATCCGCATGCGGATGACATGCAGTTTTACTGCGGCAATGTCTGGGTGCTGGAGCATCTCGGCATTACCCTGGACCATATCCGTATCATCCACCTCAACGCGGACTATGTCCGGGAAGAAGAACTCGACCCGGCCAGGCTCTTCATCATATCCGAAACGTTTTACAATGACCGCGGCCGGCCGTCAAAGAATATTGCCGGCCTGATTGCCGGGAAAATGACGGATTTTGCGCCGCTTCTGCAGGAAATGGATGCGAGTTCATCCCTGCCGCCGGAAGCACCTGTACGCACGTCCAAATGCGCTTCCCGGCAAAAATGCCGCTGCTATGACCTCTGTTTTCCGGCGGAGAAGGAGGAAGCCCCGGATTCCATCCTGAATCTGATCGCTTCCCAGCACCGCTATGACATGCAGCAGGAAGGACGCACCAGGCTGAGGGATGCCGATCCGGAACGGCTGGAGGGCTTCAGCCAGCAGTATGCCCAGATCATGGCTGACCGAAGCGGCGGTATCTATACGGATAAGCTGGCCCTGCAGACCGTATTGAACGGCTACCGGTATCCGATTGCCTTCCTCGATTTTGAGTGGGAACGGTACGCGATTCCACCGTATACCGGCATGCGACCGTATGATGTGCTGCTGTTCGAATACTCCCTTCATATCCTGCATGAGGATGGTACAGTGACGAAGAAATCCTTCCTGTCCATTCATGATGACCGGCGGGAACTGGCCGAATCACTGCTTCGTGACCTGCCCGAAACCGGCACCGTCGCTGCCTATAATGCCTTCGGGGCGGAGGCGATCCGGCTGCGGGAGCTCGGTCAGCAGTTTCCTGATCTGAAACCGCGTCTGGACCAGGTGGTCAGCCGGCTGGCGGACATGCAGATGCCGTTTGTCAATGGCCTGGTTTACGATACCCGCATGAAGGGCAGCTGGTCACTGAAATCCATCATGGCCATCATGGATGATCCCGGCTATGCAGCCCTGGATATCCAGAAGGGCATGGACGCCGTTTACCAGTGGCGTCTGCTGGACCGGGAGGAAACCTCAAAAGCGGAAGAGATCCGTGATGAACTGATTGCCTACTGCAGCATGGACACCTATGCCATGGTCATCGTCTATCAGTGGCTGATGGGACTCATCGGTAAACAGATTTCCATTAAGATGCTATAATGAACTCAGATAAGTTTCCTGAAGTACTGATGGGAAACTGAGAGAATCCTCTGGTTTCCCTGAAGCAGGATAGAAAGAGAGGAAATCATATGCGGTTTGAATTTATCGGCAAGAACATCTCCGTTACCGACACGATGAAGGAGAAGATCGAGAAGAAGCTGTCGATTCTCGACAAGTATCTTCTGATTGAGGAGGATACGCTTGCACGGGTTGTAGTCCGCGTTTATCCTGACGCCCAGAAACTTGAAGTCACCATTCCGACAAAAGTCGGATTGCTCCGTTCGGAAGTACAGGAAAATGACCTGTATACAGCGCTTGACCAGGCTGTCGACAAGCTCGAGGACCAGCTGAGAAGACAGAAGACAAGACTGGAAAAGCGGCATCGTGATTCCCTGGCCCAGGCCTTCATTGAAGAGGAAGCCATCCGTGAGGAAGCGGAAGATATCCCGGTCAAGACCAAGTCCATTCATACAGACCGTCTGGACCTGGATGAAGCCATCATGCAGATGGAACTGATCGGGCATACATTCTTCATCTATGAAGATGAAGAATCCGGCAAGATCTCGGTTGTATACAGACGCAACAGCGGCGGTTACGGCCTGATCGAAGTCAACTGAACAAAATGAAAAAGCGCGGAGACCGGAAATTCCGGATCCGCGCTTTTATATTGGTCAGGCCAGGAATTCCAGCAGGATCAGGACCATGTACACGCTGCCCATGGCGATGATCCCAGGCAGGAATGAACTCGACTGGTTGTAAAGATATGACAGGATGCACACCAGGACAACATTGAACAGGTAGGAAGGCACGAAGACCGCCAGCTGCAGCGGGGCAAAGGCGATCGTATACAGGAGGCCGAACAGGAAGCCGGAGACGAGAATCATCAGCAGTTCCCGGTCCCGGATATCCATGTGGTCCGTCAGGCACTTGAAGGAAATATTGACGATCAGGGCCTGGCAGAAACTGAACGCCAGCAGCACTGCCCCGATGGCAAAGAAGTAGCGGTGCATAATGGCCGGGTCCGGCATCAGCATGAAGCCGCTGAGGAAATGCCGGTCAGCGTAGCACCACAGTGAAATCAGCACAATCCCAACGGCGGTATAGAGAAGACCGTCGCCAAGACGGGCCTTGAACCGGTTCCAGTGCACCCCGAACAGGTTCCAGTCATACAGGACAAAAAGACAGGCGGACAGATTCAGCGCCATGGTATAGGCGACCGTGTCATCTCCCGTCAGGGCCTTGAGCAGGGCATGCACCAGCGGGATGATGGCAAAGATCAGCAGGGACAGAATAATCCGCCCGGATGACAATGTTGAACTTGTTTTAATTTTTTTTTCAGTCATAACGGTAATTTCCCGGTATCCACGCAAATATGATAAGTGAAGACATCACTTTATGGCAAGACGAAACCGGTGCCCGGAGCGCATTCTGGCATGCTCCATGGCAAAATGACGGGTATTTATCGGATTATATACCAATCGCTTGGAATCGCAACAAATCGCGTTTACAAAGGGGTACTATATAGGTGTGAAGATGATCCGGTTTCATCAAGAAGCAGCCTGATTTATTACTTGCGAGGAGGGAGACAAATGGCAAAGGACAAGAAGGATGAGAAAAACGGGAAGAATAAAGTGGACCCGACGCTGGATACGGAAGACATGGAGAAAATTGTCAAATATATCGGCAAGGTTTACCGGCGCAGCAAAAAACGGAGGGACGTCTTTGAGTATCAGAAGTGCATACGGGAGAACCAGGCCTTATATGACAATGACGGATCGTTAATCATGCTGATTGACCGGACACTGATGGACTGCAGCAAGGAAACGCAGTGCATTATCCGCAACGAATTTCTCGAAATACCAGAAGACATGTGGTATCTGCCGTTCTTCTCGCGGTCGGCTTACTACCGGCTGCGGAAGAAGGCGCTGGCGGAGTTCATGAATTGCCTTAAAATCTGAATCATGCTAGCATTCGGTAGTGGATGGGGTACATGGAAAGAACAGAAAAAACAGCGAATATCCGCGGACAGGCCGCCCGGAGTGACAGCATGAAAGTGTTCACGGGCACAGGCATGTCTGCCGGTCTGGCGCTGGCGCCGGCATTTATCCTGGAGAAACCGGCCCTGCCGGTTGATACAGCCCCGGGAATTCCCGCGGCGGAAACCGAACGGCTGAAGGAAGCGGTCCGGATGGCGGAAGAACAGCTGCAGGCAGTCCTGCGTCAGGCCCGGGAACGCTTTGCCCGCCGGGACGCGGCAGTCTTTGAGGCGCAGCTGCTGATGCTGCATGACCAGCTGTTTGCAGAGGAAATAGCCGCCCGGATCGCGGAAGGCATGAATGCCGCTGCCGCCGTGCAGAAGGCAGGCTATGATCTCGCTGAGCATTTCTTCGCCATGGACAACGATTACTTCCGGGAGTGGGCTGAGGATGTGCTGGATGTTGCTTACCGGCTGTGCTGCTGTCTGACCGGCACGGAGATGGCCGAACCGGAACAGCCGGACGGCCCCGCCGTCATTATTGCCAGACAGCTTGCCCCCTCAGACATTGCCATGCTGGATCCTGCCGGAATCAGCGAGATCATCACCGAGGCGGACAATCATGCCGGCCACAGCGCAGTCCTGATCCGGGCCCTGGGTATTCCGGCTGTCAGCGGAATCAAGGGCATTGTAAAAACAGCTGTCAACGGGGAAGCAGTCCTGGTTGACGGAAATGCCGGCACCGTGATCCTGAATCCGGATGAAACGGCCCGGCTGCGCTGGCAGTCGGCCATGGAAGACCGGCAGCGGGTCCGGGAAGAACTGGCCGGCCTGAAGCATCTTCCGGCCGTTACTCTGGATGGAAAGCAGGTGGATACGGCTGTCAACCTGTCATCCCTGCAGGAACTTTCCGCGGCCGCCGAAAGCGGGGCAGACGGGATCGGCCTGTTCCGGACCGAATTCCTCGGCCTGGACAGCAGCGGTTTCCCGGATGAAGAGGAACAGTTTGAAGCTTACTGCCGGATCCTCAAAGCCATGGCCGGCAGACGGACGGTTATCCGTACGATGGATGCCGGCGCGGATAAACCGCTGCCCGGCATGGCATCAGCTGCTGAGACCAACCCGGCCCTCGGCCTGCGCGGCCTGCGTTTCAGCCTGCAGGAAGAAGCACTCTTCCGCACCCAGCTGAGGGCCCTGCTGAGGGCTTCGGTATACGGGAAACTGGCAGTCATGTTCCCGATGGTGACGACGGTTGGTGAATTCCGCCGGGCAAAACAGATTCTGCTGGAAGAAAAGGAAAAACTGCAAAGAGCCGGCATACCGGTCAGTGAAACCGTGGAGACCGGCCTAATGATTGAAGTGCCGGCGGCGGCAGTCATGGCGGATGTCCTGGCTGCGGAAGCTGATTTCTTCTCCATCGGCACCAACGATCTCATTCAGTACACCCTGGCTTCCGACCGGCTCAACACCCGGGTTGCAGGCCTTTACGGGGCCCTGGAACCGGCAGTTCTGCGGCTGATCCGCATAACGATGGAAGCGGCCCATTAAAAAGGGTGCCGGTGCGCCGTGTGCGGGGAAATGGCAGCCGACGCGGAAGGTATGATGCTGCTGATTGGCCTGGGGGCAGATGAACTGTCCGTGAGTCCGCACGATCTGCTGCGGATCCGCAAGCAGGTCCGCTCCATATCGGCTGCGGAAATGCGGAAGCTGGCGGAACAGGCCTGCCGTGCGGACAGCGGTGAGGAAGTTCATGAACTTCTGTCCGGGTACCGGAACAATTCGTGTATAATCTAAGTGTGCAGGAAATGCACACTTTCATTTATGAAGAAGATTGTATTCATATCCAGCACTGGCGGACATCTGACCGAGCTGCTGCAGCTGCGGGCGATGTTTCCCCGCTGTGACTATCACATCATTACGGAAAAAACCGCGGCGAACGAATCCCTGAAGACGGAGTTCGGCACAGACCGGGTTTCCCTGCTTGTATACGGGACAAAATCCCATCTTTTTTCGTATCTGTTCAAGTTTGCCTGGAACTGCATCCGCTCCCTGTACCTGTTTCTGAAGCTGCAGCCGGATTATGTCATTACCACCGGTACGCATACGGCTGTGCCGATGTGCAGAATTGCCCATCACTTCGGGCGCAAGGTCATCTGGATTGAGACCTTTGCGAATGCCACAACCCCGACGGCAGCCGGCAAAATGATCTATCCCATTGCGGATCTGTTTATCGTGCAGTGGGAAAGCATGCTGGAAGTGTATCCCAAGGCTGTATATGGAGGCTGGATTTTCTGATGATACTGGTTACTCTTGGAACAAATGACAAACGCTTTGACCGGCTGCTGGCAGCGGTTGAAAAAGCGGTCAAAGAAGGGATCATCACGGACGAGGTCGTCGTACAGGCCGGCTATACATCCTGGCAGAGTGACTGCATGCGGGTCACGGATTATCTGGATCGGGAAGAGTTTGACGAATATATTC